>CANRES010000007.1 GCA_947629625.1 uncultured Clostridia bacterium
GGATTATTACCATTACATAGAGTAATTAAAAAGACACCAGCAAAAATATTAGCAAGACATGATGTAGAATAAAATAATAACCACTCGTTTCACGGGTGGTTATTATTGTTATATTAGTATTGAATCATAATTTATAAGTTTAAATGCAAATATTTACAAAGATTTAATTTTATGTTATTATTATATAAAATTTGAATTAATAAGGAAAAGAGATAAAAATACAATATAAAGACTTAAATGTTCCAATAGATAAATTAGAATTGCAAAAAATTGAAGTTATTGAATAATAAAAGGAGAAAAAAGTTTATGAAAAAAATAAGTTATATTATAATTACAATTATATTTATAATTTTAATATCATTAGTAGTTATAAATGTAATAAAAAAAGACGAAACAAAAGAAACATTAAGTAATGAAAATTTATATAATGATATTGAAAATACTGTTATAAGTGAGAAAACTTTAAATATTGAAAAAAATAGTGCTATATCAAAATATATTCCTAATGATATTACTGAAATCTCAATAGTAAAGTTTTTTTCATATAATCCTAATGCTACACCATATACAATAACTGATATTGAGAAAATAAAAAAATTTATTGAATTATTTACTGGTTTTACATGGACAGAAATAGATAAACAAAGTTACTCAATAATAGAGCATAAAATAATAATAACAGGTTCTACAACAACTAATTTTAATATGATGCGGATTAGCAGGAGAAAATGGAATGTATGGAATTATTCAAGTAGATGATAATGGTACTATTAAAACATATCAAACTTCTAAAACAAATTACGAAGAATTATTATCTTTTGATACTGAAAAATATTATTTACATGATAGTGATTTAGAGATTCCAAAACAAGAGATATGTTATGAAGTACAAAATAAAGTACTATCGGAATTAGACGAAAATAATAAAGCAATTCTTCAAAAACAAATTCGAGACGAACATATATCAATGGAACGTCAAATATTAGAAGGAATACAAGCATTAAAAGATTCTAATAACCCAGTTTGGGAAAATAATTATTTATTAACATTTAATTTACAAAGAACAAAAGAATTATATAATATTGTTCAAAATGAACAAGTAAAAGAAGATTTAAAGCAAACTATAAATTTGTTTGAAAAAGCAATAAATGAACATAGTATAAAAAAACTATTGGAAGTACATAAAATAATACACGATTATGATTATTGGATAATTAATTATCCACCAATTGAATTTGAATATGCTCCACCAGATTGGGAAGGTGCAAATACATATTTTGGTACAGTTTCAATTTTAAAATAAGGTTTAAACAATGATATAAAAAATTATATCATTGTTTTTTTATTTCTATTTTAAGTTTCATTATTCCATCCATAATATATGATTGTATAAACTTAATTTTGTTACATTAAATAATCCATTAAATAGAGCCACAGTAAATTTGCACTATAATGTAAAATATGATAAAATAATGGCAAAGTTAAAAAACGGAGGAAAATATTTAATGAAAAAATGGATAATATACTGTATATATATTTGTTTGTTTTTTTTAATGATTTATTTAGAATTTTATATATCTTTTAATCAAACTATTTATTATCTTAATTATTATAATTTTTTTGGTAAATATAAATCCGAATTAATAAATGAAACCATTTTGGAAAATGGACTAATAGATAAAAATCAAAAAATTGAAGATATTAAACAAATAAGCATTAATTATACACAAGGATATGGTTATTTATTAACTTATAAATATACAAATAGAGATATAGGTTACTCTCATTGGACCGAAAATCCTAATATATATATAGATTATATAATATCTAATAATGGTTATAATGGACCTTTAATATATGATAAATATTATATTGTAATTAAATATATTATAATAGTTATGATAATTATTCCATTTATAAAATTATTTATATATTTATTACAAAGAATAAAAAATTTAATTCAAAAAAGAGAATCCTAAATGGATTCTCTAAATTATTTATATAGGACATATAATAATCGTATTTATAACAAAAAATATAATATATGATATTTTAACTATTCTTCTTTATCCATTTTTGAAATTCCTCAGCAGAAATTTTATTATTTTTATATTTTGCTAATTTATTTTTTCCTATTTTACTATACTTTTCAAAATCTTCAATGTATTTTTGAATATCAGGGTATCTTGACTTCATCATTGCCTTTCGATTATATACTTGGTAATATGAGAAAATAATAGGATCTTCATTTTTACTATTTTCAAATACATTTTTTCTACCAATTTCCTTACAAGTTTTTTTAGTTTCACCAGGTGCAATATTAGAACAATAGTTAGTTGCTTTATTTGTAGAAATGAAGTATTTTTTACAATTCTTACATACTTTTAAATACACATCTTGCTTTAAAATACTGCAAATTGATTTATATAAAATAGCAGAAATATTGTAAGGTAGTATTAAATCAAATTCTGTTATTTTACTATTTTTTTGTGAAAGAAATTCATATATTTGCTTTTCAGATTCACCAGGATAAGAAGAAAAAAGATTAACTGAATAATATGCTGCTTTATTCTCATTCAATAAAGTTAAGTTAGGTGATATTCTTCTTAAAACATATAATCTCTCTATTGCTTTATAATTATTTGCAATTTTATTAGGGTTTAAATAACAATAATCAAGAATAATATCTGTTTGGTTTTGTAACTTATTAAATAAATTTTTATTTTTATTTAATAAATCCGTTATAAAATCTTCAAATTTTTTCTGTTCACAATTTGATTCTTTAAATAATTTTAACATTTTATTATAATCTATTAAAGATAATGAGTATTTACTAAAAAAATAAAGAAAATCCTCATATTTATTAAAATCAGTATTTAAAAAATCAGCTAAAAATGAGCCAATTGGTTGTATGAAAATTTTATATTCTGAATTCATTTCATATTGCATACTTTTTTTATTAAATTTTATGGGATAATTTATTATAATTTCGCAATTATTTTTATCATTTATAGCTAATCCTAATCCACATATAATATCTTGAATATATTTATTCTCATCCATTTTTAACTCCTTTTTGTTAAGAACACAATTAAAAAATAACTATAAATTGTGTTCATTTCATTTTTTCCTAATACTTATTGACTTTATTAATATATGAAATTATAATAGCAATAGTTAAGAACGAATATGAAATTCTTTCTGTTCTTGACAATTATAAAACATATAGTATAAGTACATTTCTTCCTTTTTTTTATATATAAATTATACTATATGTTAATAAAAAAATCAATATAGGCAAATTCTAGATATGTCTATATGATACTACTATGTCAAAAAATGTGTAAACACTTTTTGAACCAAATATAAAATATGGAGGTAAGTATGGAAAAAATTTTAACAATAAAAGATTTATATTTTAATCACAAAAAGAGTTTAACTGAAATTTCAGAAATAGTAAAAACATCCATAAGTTATATCTCAAAAGTTTTAAGAAAAGATATAAGATACACAGAAGAAAAAGAAAAACGAAAACAAGAGAATTTAACAGAACGAAAAAAAATACAAAAAGAAATAATTTATAATAAACGTAGAGAAATAAAATGTACAGATAATATTGATTTAAAAAGTCAGCATGAACAAGCAGTTAAAGAATTATCAAAACATTCTGTATTAGGAAAAGAAGCATTAAGAAAATGGTGTAGTAGTGCATATAAATATAATCCAAAAAAGAAAAGATATGAATTTGATACAGAAAATTTATTAAAACCTGCTGATTTTCCATTATATATAGGTATATAAATTTTATAAGAATAAAAAAATATAACTGTACATTTATGTAGAGAAAATGAAATAAGTTTTATAGAAATTTAGAAGGTGATAAAATGTTGTTATTTATATTAGGAATGATGGTAGGAGGAACAATTGGAATAATAGTTCACTGTATGTTAATTATTGCCAAAGAATCAGATAAAAATTAAAGTATATAATATTTATAAAAAGTCAGAAAAAATCTGGCTTTTTTATTATGGAGGAAAAAATGAATAAAAATGAATGTAAAAAATATATAAGAAAATCTTATGAAAAACTTATAAATAAATCATTAACAATGAATCCAGAAAATTTAGCAAATGAAATGGAAAAAGTAATGAAAAATGAAAGTAGAATTTATATTGCTTATGCAAAACTTGCAATGCACCATTTGAATAAAAGTGCTACTGATATTACTGCTAAACAATTATTAGCACAAATAGATGTAATATCAAAAATATATGATCAAACAGATATATTACTTAAAGCAGAAAACATCTAAATTTTTTTCTCAACTTATATTTATATAATAATATTTTTTTGCTTTCGTTCATAAAATTAAGCAAGAGGTGAAGAAATATGCAAGAAAGCATAACTACTCAAGAAAAGAAAAATAAAGTAAAAGAAGATTTTAATATTATTGTAACTTATGCTAATAATGGACAAAGTTTTCAGACAATTGCTGAAAACATAATAATAAGAAAAATGAATGAAAATAAATAAAATTTTTTCTCAACTTTAAATATAAAATATAATGTGGTAAAAAGTAAGCATAGATAATTACAAAGAAGGGAGGAAATTTGGAAGCAAAAGACTTTGATAATAAAAATTATATTGCCGCTTTATATATGAGATTAAGTAAAGATGATGGCGATAAAGAAGAAAGCGAAAGTATAAAAAATCAAAGGAAAATATTAAAAGCATTTGTTAAAGAAAATAATTATAAAATTTATGATGAATATATAGATGATGGATATAGTGGAACAAATTTTAATAGACCTGATTTTAAAAGAATGATTAAAGATATAAAATCTGGAAAAGTTAATATGGTAATCACAAAAAACCTAGCAAGATTAGGTAGAGATTATATTGAAGCAGGAAGATATATTGAATCCTTTTTTCCAGAAAACGAAATAAGATATATCGCAATATTGGATGATGTTGATACATATTTAGATAAGAACTGTGATACTGTTGCATTTAAAAATATTATGAATGATTTTTATGCTAAGGAAACATCTAAAAATATAAAGAAAACCAAAAATAGAAAAAAACAAGAAGGTTTTTATTATATAAGTTATGCTCCATTTGGTTATAAAAAAATAAATAAAGCAGGAAATCTAAAAATAGATGAGGTAGCAGCAGATACGGTAAGAAGAATATTTAAAGAATTTATTGCTGGTAAAGGAACATATCAAATTGCTCAAATTTTAAACAAAGAAAATGTAACTACTCCTGGATTATATATGAATATGACAAGTGTCGTAAATAATATAACAAACACAACTAATATATGGAGGCATACTACTATAAAAAGAATTCTTACTAATCCAATATACATAGGTACAGTAGTACAAAATAAAAGAAAAAAAATTAGTTATAAAAGTAAAAAGATGATTACATTACCAGAAGATCAACATACAATAACTACGGACCATCATACTCCTATTATAGATATTGACACATGGAATACTGTACAATCTATTTTTAAAAATCGTGTAGGAGAAAAAATAAAAGAAGATGATCCATTATTGAAATCATTATTACATTGCTATCATTGTCATAATAAATTACAAATTGTTAAGAAAACTGATAAATATAAGGATAATATAAAAACTAGAAAATATGTTATATGTAATACAGCATCAAGAGTTGTAACAAATAAAATATGTAATAATAAAAAATATATAAATTATGAAGTATTAGAAAAAAAAGTATTAGATAAAATATCTAGTGTTTTTGAAGAATATATTACATCAAATGCTTTTAATAATGAAGAATTATTAGAAAACTTAATTAAATCTCAAAGTAATAAAGGAAAATTAATAGAAAAATTAGAACAAATTAATAATCAACTAAACAGTGTAAATAAAAAAATATCTACACTATATAATGATAAGTTAAATGGACTAATTGAAGAACAAGATTATAGTAATTTTTCAGATAATTTAGTAAAAGAAAGACATAAATTAGAAGAATTGAAGGAAATTACAGAAGAAGAAATTAATGAATTTGAAAAAAAATTTGATGGCAAACAAATAGAGAATAAATTAGAAAAGGTAATAAAAAGAATCATTGATGGAAGAGAATTAAAAAAAGAAGATTTACAACAATTAGTAAATATGATTGAAATAGATGAAAACAAAAATGTATTAATCCATTTTAATTTTTATGAATTAAATTGTATAGGAGGGCATTTTAATTATGATGATACTCAAAAAGCAGTTAATTCGTAATGTAGCAATTTATTTAAGACTTAGTAAAGATGATGGTGATACAGAAGAAAGTGAAAGTATTTCAAATCAAAGAGCAATTATTTTGAACTATTTAAAAGAAAATTTCAATTATGAAAATTATTATGAATATGTGGATGATGGCTTTTCAGGTGCTACGTTTAATAGACCAGGATTTAAAAGAATGATTGCTGATTTAAAAACAAAGAAAATAGACTTAGTAATAACAAAAAATTTAGCAAGGTTTGCAAGAAATTACATTGAAGCAGGTGAATATATAGAAAAACTATTTCCAGATAACAATATAAGATATATTGCAATATTAGATGGTGTTGATAATTTTGAAGATAAAGTTGCAAACGAATTTGCACCGATAAAAGCAGTGTTTAATGAATTATTTTGTAAAGAAACATCAAAGAGTATAAAAAAGAGTAAAAGAAAAAAGATGTCTGAGGGGATATATAGTTGTAATGTAGCACCATTTGGTTATAAAAAAGATAATGATAATCCAGGAAAATTAATAATTGATGAATATGCTAGTAAGATAGTTGAAAGAATTTTTGAATTAACATTAAAAGGAAAAACAGCAAAACAAATAGCTGATTTATTCAATAAAGAAAAAATAATCACACCAGCAGAATATTTAAAAATTAAAGGATTAGAAAATAGAACAAAGAAAATTTGGACAAGAAGTATGATTTCAAGAATCTTAGAAAATCCTGTATATACAGGAAAATGTTTAAGAGGAAAAACACAAAATATTAGTTATAAGAGTAAAAAAAGAATTAACATACGAAGAAATGAACAAATAATAACTGAAAATACTCATAAAGCAATAATACCAGGTGAAATATATGATAAGATTCATAATAATAACAAATTTGGAAAAATAAAAGGTGAATCAAAAGGTATAGATGTTAAATTTGCACCATATATGTTTTGTGGTGAATGTAAAAATAAAATGTCAAAAAGAAGATCAAGAAAATTTATAAATATTCATTGTCCATCAAGAAATGAAACTAATTATTTATGTTCAAATAAAAAACTATATAAATATGAAGAACTTGAACAATTAATAATAGATAGTATAAGAAAAGAATTCGATATATATTTAAAAAAGAATAACTTAAATCTTAGTTTAATGAAAAAATATAATATGATGAAAGTAAATGAAATAGATAGTAAATTAAAAGAATTTAACAAAGAACTAGGAATAATAAGATTTAAAATCTCTAAATTATATAATGATAGATTACAAGAAAGTATTTCAGAAGATGATTACAAAAAAATGTACAATGCCTTAACTAAAAGGAGAAAAGAATTAAGTGAAGATATTGAAATACTTGAAAATGAAAAAAATAATATCAATAATGATAGTGAAAATATATCGAAGATAAAAGAAGTTAAAAATGTGTTAAAGAACCTAGATAAAGAATTCTTAACTGACGAAGATATAGGAGAAATAATTGAAAAAATATACCTATATGATAATCATATTCAGATATTTTATAAATTTGAAAAAATGCCATCAAAAATAATTTCTTGTTAATTATGAACGCTCAATGATTGTACTGTTGCAATGGCAGAATATTTAGCAGGATCCGAAGAAGCATTTGTAGATTTAATGAATAAACGTGCAAAAGAATTAGGAATGAATGATACAACATTTAAAAACTGTCATGGTATAGATGAAGACGGTCATGTAACATCACCTTATGATATTAGTATTATGGCAAGAGAACTTTTAAAAAATCATCCTAACATAACAAAATATACAACAATATGGATGGATTCATTAAGAGATGGAAAATCAGAATTAGTAAATACAAATAAATTAATAAGAAACTATAAAGGTGCAACAGGTTTAAAAACAGGTTCAACATCACTTGCATTATATAATTTAGCAGCAAGTGCAACAAGAGATAATTTATCATTAATAGCAGTAATAATGAAAGCACCAACAACTAAAATTCGTTTTTCAGAAGCTCAAAAACTTTTAGACTATGGATTTGCAAATTATTCATATAAACAATTTGGAAAAGAAGGAGAAATAGTACAAAATATTGCAGTTGAAAAAGGAGTGGAACCAACTGTAAATGCAATATATGAAAAAGAAGCATCTGTTTTAATAAAGAAAGGTCAAGAAAAAAATGTTATACAAAATATAAAAATTAATGAAAATATTTCAGCACCAATAGTAAAAGGAGATAAAGTAGGAGAGGCAACATTTGAATTAGATGGAAAAATAATTGCAACAGTAAATTTAGTAGCAGATAATGACGTAAATAAGGTAAATATTTGGAATATCACTACAAATTTATATAAAAAATGGTTTAATTTAATTAGATAAATTTGATATAAAAATAAATAACTATGTAAATAAGATAAATATATTGAAATATTTTTTTACTTATAGTATAATAATTTGAAAAATAAACTATAAGGAGGAAAAGTAAATATGCAATATTTTAAAAAACTAGTTGGAGAAAGAATATATTTATCACCTAAAGGCTCATCAGAAGAAGAAATAGAAAAATTTACGGAATGGATGAACGATTTTCAAATAACAGATTACACAAGCAGAAGTTCACTATTAATAACATTAAATGGAGAAAGAGAATATCTTGAAGGGGAATCTAAAAATACAAAAAATAGAAATTTTAATATAGTAGATTTAAAAGAAGATAAATTAATAGGAACAATTGGATTAGAAGAATTTAACTGGGTAGATAGAAGTGCGGTACTTGGGATATTTATTGGAGATAAAGAATATAGAAGCAATGGTTATGGAACTGAGGCAATAAAACTTTTACTAGAATATGGATTTAGGTATCTTAATTTACATAGTATAAGATTACAATTACTTGCTATAAATGAAAGAGCACATAAGTGCTACTTAAAATGTGGATTTAAAGACACAGGTTGCGAGAGAGAAAGAGTATATATAAATGGAAAATATTATGATAAATTACATATGGATATTTTAGAAAATGAATTTGAAGGAGACTATATAAAAAATAAAAATATAAAATAGAGGTAAAATTAGAGTAAGAGATTATTTAATAATTTCTTACTTTTTTAATGTTTACAAAAATTTACAATAATTTTTTTAAGATTACATAAAATTTTTAGAAGGATTAAAGACAAATCTGTCGAATAATATAATATATTAGAGAAAGGTAAATTAATATGGCAAGATATAATGACGAAATAGTAGAAGAAATTAGAAATAGTAACAATATAGTAGATGTTATATCACAATATGTTGTATTAAAGAAAAAAGGTAGAAATTATTTTGGACTATGTCCATTCCATAATGAAAAATCACCATCTTTTTCTGTATCACAAGAAAAACAAATATTTAATTGCTTTGGATGTCATACAGGAGGAGATGTTATACGTTTTATATGCAAAATAGAAAATGTAGAATTCAAAGAAGCACTAGAAATATTGGCAGATAGAGCAGGAATAATATTACCAAAATTAAATAATGAAAGAGATAACGCACAAGAATTTTTAAAAGAAAAAGTATATGAAATAAACAAAATAGCAGCAGAATACTATCATGAAATGCTATATAAACCAATATCAGTAAAAGCACAAGAATATGTAAAAAAAAGAAAATTAGATAATAAAACATTAAAAACTTTTATGATAGGATATGCACATGAAAATAGCAACTTATATAAAATACTAAAAGAAAAAGGCTTTAAAGATGAAGAAATATTAGCATCAAGTTTAATTGGAAAAAATGAAAATGGAAGAATTTATGAAAAATTTAGAGGAAGACTTATATTCCCAATTAAAGATGTAAAAGAAAGAGTAATAGCATTTGGTGGAAGAGTCTTAGACGATTCAAAACCAAAATATATAAATTCACCAGAAAATATTGTATACAGTAAAGGAAGACAATTATTTGGATTAAATGTTGCAAAAAAAAGTGGAAGCAAAAAAATAATAATTGTTGAAGGTTATATGGATGCAGTATCATTATACCAAAGAGGAATAGAAAATGTAGTAGCATCACTTGGAACAGCATTAACAGAAGCACAAGGAAGATTGCTTGGAAAATATGCATCACAAATAATAATAGGGTATGATTCAGACGGAGCAGGACAAGCAGCAACACTTAGAGGCTTAGACATATTACAAAATTTAGGATATGATGTTAGAGTTTTACAATTAGAAGGAGCAAAAGATCCAGATGAATTTGTAATAAAATATGGAACAGGAAGATTTAATAATTACGTAGAAAATGCTATATCACTTGTAGAATTTAAAGTTAAAAACATAAAACAAAATTTAAATTTAGAAATAACAGGAGATAAAATTAAATTCTTAAATGAAGTAAGTAGTTTACTATGCAAAGTAAAAAATGAAATTGAAAGAGAAGTATACATTGATAAAATATCTAAAAATTATGATATAAAAAAAGAAGCAATATATGCACAAATAAATAAAACATTATATGCAAATAATCAAGGTGCAAAAGTATTAGAAAGACCTGTAATAAACAAAACTATAATAAAAAAAGAACAAATTGATATATCAGAAAACATTATAAAAAAAGAAAACATGATAATATCACTTTTAATAAATTCAGAAAAAAACATATTTGAAAAAATAAAATCTAACATAGATGTAAATGATTTTAAATATGAAAAAAATAAAAAAATAGCAGAAAAACTATACAATGACTATGACAAAGAAAATACCAATAATGTAATTGACTTATTTGAAGATGAAGAATTAATAAATCATATTACATATATAATGGCTTATGATTTTGATATACAAAATGAAGAAAAAGTTATAGAAGATATAATAAATAGTTACAAAAAGGAAAAACTAATTGAAGAAAAAAATGAAATATTAGTAAAATTAGAAGAAAATATAACCAAAGAAGAAATGGCAGAATTAGAAAAAAAGTTAAATGAAGTAGTTATTAAACTTGCTAGAATGAAATAGAAAATATTCTTAGAAAGGATTGTGAAATAATAAAATGAGTAAATCACAAAAGGAGCCAGAAGAAATAGAAGAAATTAAAGAAGAAGTAAAAGAAAAAGCAAAAAAGAAAATAAAAGAGAAAGCAAAAGAAGAGGTAAAAGAGAAAGTAAAAGAAGAAATAAAAGAAGAAAACAAAGTAAAAGCAGAAAATAACGAAAAAGAAGAAAACAATGAAACAGAGTTAAATAATGAAAAAGACGAAAAAGCAAAAATAGAAGACATAGTAAAAAAAGCAAAATCAAAAGGAAAAATGACTTATGGAGAGCTTGCAAGTGAATTAGGAGATGTCCCACCTGAACAAATAGATAAAGTATTTGATGCGTTTGAAGAAATGGGTGTAGATTTATTAGGAGATTCATTTGAAGATGATGAACCAAATATAGAAGACCTAGAAGAAGTAGAAGATTTAAAATTAGATGATATAAGCAATTTAGATAATCTTGATGGAATAAATATAGAAGACCCTGTAAGATTATATTTAAGAGAAATTGGAAGAATACCATTATTAAATTATGACCAAGAACTAGAATTAGCACAAAGAGTATTAAAAGGTGATGAAGAAGCAAAACAAATTCTAGCTGAATCAAATTTAAGATTAGTAGTAAGTATTGCAAAAAAATATGTTGGAAGAGGAATGTTATTTTTAGATTTAATTCAAGAAGGAAATATGGGATTAATCAAAGCAGTTGAAAAATTTGATTATGAAAAAGGATATAAATTTAGTACTTATGCAACTTGGTGGATTAGACAAGCAATTACAAGAGCAATAGCAGACCAAGCAAGAACTATTAGAATACCAGTACACATGGTAGAAACAATAAATAAATTAATACGTACATCAAGACATTTATTACAAAAATTAGGTAGAGAGCCTAGCCCAGAAGAAATTGCAGAAGAATTAGAAATGCCAGTTGAAAAAGTAATAGAAATACAAAAAATTGCACAAGACCCAGTATCATTAGAAACACCAATAGGTGAAGAAGATGATAGCCATTTAGGAGATTTTATTCAAGATGATGATAGTCCTGCACCACAAGATTCTGCGGCCTATACTTTATTAAGAGAACAATTAGAAGAAGTAATGAATACACTTACACCAAGAGAAGCAAAAGTATTAAAATTAAGATTTGGACTTGAAGATGGAAAAGCAAGAACATTAGAGGAAGTTGGAAGAGAATTTGCAGTTACAAGAGAAAGAATAAGACAAATAGAAGCAAAAGCATTAAGAAAATTAAGACATCCAAGTAGAAGTAAAAAATTAAAAGATTATATGAATTAATTTGACATTTCTTGAATTTTATGTTAATATAATAATATAGTTTTATTAGGAGATGTAAAATGGGTAAAATTAAAGAAATATTTCAAAGTTTAAAAAATATATTTATAGAGCCAGACACTGTAGAAAATTATGAAGATGCAGTTACTGAAATAGGAAAAATTGATGCACCAGAAGAAGTAAAAAGCGAATTAAAAAAATCCTTAGAATTAATAGATAAAGAATATATCTTTGATAATTCTAAGAAAAAAGTTGAACAAGAAATAGATAAAAAAGATAAAAACTTAAAAGTAAAAGTAAATTCAATGACTGCAATAGCAGAGGCACAGAAAAAAATTAATAAAGTAAAAGAAGAAGAAAAAGAAAAATAAAAAAATTAAGAAAATTTTTTAAAAAAGGTATTGACAAAAATCATATTAAGTCTTATAATAAATAACTGTCAGGGGCAAATGCAGGTGTAGTTCAATGGTAGAACCCCAGCCTTCCAAGCTGGATACGTGGGTTCGATTCCCACTACCTGCTCCATAAAAAACTCCTGACAGAAAAAATTTTAGCAAACATGCGCCCTTAGCTCAGTTGGTCAGAGCAACCGGCTCATAACCGGTGGGTCCAAGGTTCGAATCCTTGAGGGCGCACCATTTTTTTATAAAAAAAATATTTGGGCAGATGGCCGAGTGGCTAAAGGCGGCAGACTGTAAATCTGTTCTCATTTGAGTACGATGGTTCGAATCCATCTCTGCCCACCATAATTTTATTAGAAATATCAAGGGTTTCAGAGTTTACAGTTTCAAAAATCCTTAAATATTTCTAAAAAATCTTTAAATGAGTAATTATCTTATTTTATTTAGATAATTGCTTTTTTTATTGATTTATTACTTTTTTAGTTGGAAAATGAATAATTTTGCCATTGTTTAAGTTTTCATCTTCTTTACTAGTAAAAGTAATATTTTCATATTGTTTATCAACTTCATTGGTTGCTTTTCTCTTATGTTCGTTATCTGTATGAAAATATGTAGTAATTATTTGACTCCATCCTGCAAGTTCTTTAATGCTTTCTTGGTCTGTATTCGTTTCTTGTGCTAAAAATGTAAGATATTCGTGTCTTAAAGAATAAGGCCCTATATCGCTTATTTGCAATAATTTTGATAAAGACTTATACATTTTTCTTAAAGACTGTTCATAAAACAGAGTTCCTACTTTTGTATAAAAGATGAAATCTGATGGATTTGGTGTAATACCTTTATCAATATATTGTTGATATTTCATTTTAAATATATTAGATAAAAATCTTCCTAATGGCAATTCTCTCACTGCTTGGGGTGTTTTTCCACCATCTTCAACTACAATTTTTTCGCCAATTCTCTTACCGTTTTCATCGTATATATTATTTTTAACTACTGTATGTCTACTAGCCCAAAAGCTATCATTTTCAAAGTCTATATCTTGCCATTGTAGGCCACCGACTTCTTCTGGCCTTAAACCTCTGGCGTCCATAATTGCAATAGGAGCATAATATAAATTAAAAGGTTTATCTTTTATTCTATTGCTAAAATAATCTTCTACAATTTTTTGTTCAATTTGATTACGAACTTCACGAGTTCCTTTTACTACTTTTGGCATATCTAATAATTCCAAACTTATATGTGGCATTTTATTATCAGCCATAGCATATTTTAATGCTTGTTTTAGTGGTGCAAATACTTCCTTTACTGTTTTACCTTTAAGTGTCTGTAATACACCATTTTTTTCAATTTTTTTTGACTTTACCTTATTTATTGCTTTTTGTATTTTGTCTATTGTTAAATCTTTTAATTTTACAGAACCAATTAAAGGGTATATATGATTTTGAAAATAGGAATAATAACTATCTTTGGTGTTTCCCTTTAAATTAGTTTTTACATCTTTAAGCCAATGTACACACCAGCTTTTTACTGTATAACTTTTAGATTTTATTTGTTTTCCTTGTTTACAAATATCAGCATATTTGTTCTGTAAAGTCTTTCTTGATTCTTCTTCTGTTTTTCCAGTTGAAGATAACTGTTTTCTTGTTCCATTTGGCATATCAAAATATGCTCTACAAGTAACTGTTCCACTTTTGTTATATCTATAAGTGTAACCTTTATTTTTCCCTTTTTTATGAGCCATTTGGCGTAACCTCCTTTATTTTAAATTTGGGAAAATATAAAGTAATTAATCTTTATAATTAGTTTAGCATTACTAATATATATTGTCAATTACTTATATATGTTTCCTAGTAATTCTAATCTAAATCTAATCTAATCTAAATCTAATCTAATCTAAATCTAATCTAATTTTAAACAATATTCATCAAAAGTATGATGTTTTAATTCTTCGTGTTCTCCGTCATATATTGTAAAATCCCTGCATACTTCTTTTGTTGTAAAATTAGGTAAAAATGCAATGTCTATATCTTCATCAAATGTTAAGGGATTAATTCCTATACTTCTTAGAAGTTTTATATGGTTTTCAAAAGTATCATCCGAATATTTATATTCTTCTTTTGCTTTTGTAAAGCCTTTTTTATTAATGTCTACAACTAAGTTGGATAACTTTTCCGCTTCTTTTTCATTTAATCTTCTATCACTGTTAATTGCTAGTAAAGCATAATCCAAACGATAAAAAGGTTCTGCATAGAATATAGGTTCTACATAACGTCTAAAACACTCATCTATAATTTTTTCATTGAAGTAGTTATCTAGTGTTTTATCAATTATAAATGTATTGCGTGTATTATAATATAAACGTTTATTTTTAAGCCTTAATTCTATTCTGAAAACATCTTCATATTGTGCTATTTCTATGTCTATTTGTTGTGTTTTCTTTTTGTTTCTTAATTTTGACTTACGTTCTTCATATTTGTCATACACAATCACTTCTATATAAGCATTTCGTGGTTTAAATTTTATGCCATTGCCTTTTTTTAGTTCTTCTTTAATAACACCATTATAAGAATCTCTACATATTCTTAAAATACATCTAAGAGCTCTACTTTCTTGTAATGGGTTATTCTCAAACACAAAATCGTGTTTAAAGTCTATTCTATTAAGTTTACCTTTTTCTAGAAAATCTATGTTAATTCCTATGCTTTCCAACAATTCTAACGTATTTTGATATATTTCATCATCAGTCTTGTCTTTTATTGCATTATGGCTTATAAATATAAAAACATAGTCATCTCTATACTTACGATGACAATAATTTAAGCTATAATCACCATATTTTCCTGAATATGGATATTTTTTCTTAAAAAATATATCATAACCTTTATAATAGAAATGTAAAGCATTTTTACCTTTAAAACAAATTTTTGTTTTAATTTTAGGTTTTCTTAACGTTTTACATTTCCATTTTTTTCGAACACGATAAACAACACCATTTTTGAAATCATTAAACATTTCTTCTTTATTTGATGTCTTAACTTTAAATTGCATTGTTAAAGTGTCAACATAATCTGCTACCATTGTTTCACCTCCTATTCTAAAATAAATTATAAATTTTTCATTATCACCCCCATAGTATTGATTTATTACAAATTATAGTTTTAGCATTGCCATTGTAGTAAAATAATACAATGTAAGTTAGCAAGGCAAACGCAATAAAACTTTTTTCGGTAATCTATCCTATACCTATACTTATATGTAAATATTTTTTTAAAGGGTGGAAAATTTAAAAATTTTAGAAAAAAAGATGCAAAAATAGAGCATAGATAAATACACTATGCTCTAAACTCTATAATTATAATATCAAACATATTTCTACAAAAAATATTGACATTTTATTTTTTATATGTTATAATATTATTTAGAAAACATATAGAAGTGTGCATCGCATATTTCTAAAATTTTAAGAAGTAGTTGGTGTCTACTTCTTTTTTCAAACCTATAAATATTATATCAAATTTATGCTTGTTTGTCAAGTTAGGTGGAAATCTTACTCTCACAATACATACAAGCATTATTTTGCTTTATATAAGAGTGTACCACCCCAAAAGCACTAAAAAGCCTCTATTTTCGAGGCTTTCTAACAAATTATCTAAAAAATATTATATAAAAATCATTTATAAACATTGATATATCAGCATTTTAATTTGACACAATTTTAGAAACATACTATGGACTAGGAGTTAACTAGCAACGCACAACATTTAATTTTCTTTTCTACTCAAAAGGCAGAATTAGGGGGGCTATATTTCTTTTATTCTTTCTACTGCTACGCCATAATATCTTTCATCCACTTCACATCCAATAAATTTACGACCAGTTTTTAAACAAGCTATTCCGTGTGCTACCACTCCCCATAAAACAATCCAAAACTATGTCATTTTTATTACTGCTATTTTCAACTAACTCTTTCATAAGGTTAATTGGTTTCTGTGTAGGGTGAAATTTGTGTTTTACATTATTTATTTGAAAAAAGTTAGAAGTTCCGCAGTTATTGATTAGTTTTGCTCCACCGCTTCCTAAATAACAATATAAACTCACATTGTCCGCATATAGTAACCATTTACAACTTTATTATCTTTTGCCCAAACGAGAACATTTTGTAGCTTAAAACCAACTTTTTCTGTTTCGGTTATAATTTTACTTAGATTACTCCAATTACTAAATAAATAACAATGACTTTTTTCTTTTAAAATTCTATATACTTCTCCAATATATTCTGTAATATTTATATCATTATATTCAAAAATTTTGCCGATTTTTTATATTATTCTTGTTTTGTTCAGTATTTTCAAAGTAATTAAACATTCCTCCCATATATTTTTTCCCGTTCTTTCTTTTTTCCACCACCTGTATGTGATATGCGATAAGGAATATCAGAGCAAAATAAATCAATGCTCTCATCTTTTATATTTTTCAATAATTCTCTACAATCACAATTAAATAGCATATAATTGCTATTTGAACAATTTGGAGTTATACCTCCTGCTAAAAAAATATCCATCTTAGAAATCTCCTTTTATTGAAATTTTTTCTAAAATCTCAATAAGAGTTGCAATTTCTAAAATGGTGCAACACTTATTTATTGTAAGAATATATAAATTATTTTATGTTTAATCTAATGCGTAAATATTCCCTACATATATATTATACCATACAAAACATACGTTTGTCAAGTTAGGTAGAAATAAATTATAAAATCCTCTTTACGCCTCATTTTTAATGTAAAATAAAAAATGAAAAAAGTTCATAAAAACTATTGACAAAACAGGTATCACGTAGTATAATAAATATAGTAAACAGGTATCACATTTATATAAATTTAATAACTTGTTTTTACTAATATAAAATATTTTGGAGGTGATAAATTATGGCGCGATTGACAGAAGTTATGGATTATAGAAACAACGGTGTGTTTGTAAAAGGTTATCGAATAGCCCTGCGTAAAAAAGGAATTGAAACAACAGGATTTACAAAAGAATCAGATTTAAAGATTACCTATAAACAAGGTAAAATCATTATTGAAGAAAATAAATAACTAAAAAGAACATATAAACTCTTAGAAAACTTGGCGGTTATTCAAAGTTTATATGCTCCACCCCTTTACAAAATAAAGGTTATAAATATAATATCACAAAACCTCTATTTTGTAAAGCAAAACAAAGTATTTTAGCAAATTAAAAACGCTAAAATTTTAAAAATAATTTATAATATATGGAGGTTTTATTATGTTAGAAGAAATCAAACAAAAATGTAAAATTGTTACAAATGAAGAAAAACAAGGCGAAGAACTTTATTTTGAAAACAAACCTGATTTAAAAGTTATAAAAGAATTAAAGAGCAGTGGCTACAAGTGGCACAATACAAAAAAATGTTGGTATAGAAAATTAAATTATACTGAAAATAAAAAACAAGAACACCAAAACTATTTAGGAATAAAAATTGGCGATATATTCCGTTATTCGTGGGGATATGAGCAAACAAATGTGAATTATTTTCAAGTAGTAGAATTAAAAGGAAAAAAAAGTGTGCTTATAAAAGAAATTTCATACGAAATAGCAGAAACAACAGGAATTGACAGTTACAAAGTAAGACCTTGTAAAGATGTATTTTTGAAAGATAGTCAATTTATTAAAGACAATGAAATTGGAGCAGTAAAACAAGTTAAAGGCTTAAAAAATGGTACAATATACATAAACATTGAAGATTTTGGCTTTTGTAGATTATGGGATAATAAAGATGATTTAATGACTTGCTATTATTAAAATTTAAGGGAGAGTATTTCTCCCCTTACTTTCTAAAAATTAAAAAATGAGAAATCTACTCATTATCTATATAATTATAATATAAGAATTGCGGTAATTTCTCAAAAAATAAAAAAAACAAATAATTGAAAATACTATTTAAAAAAGTATACTTTTATAAACAATTAAAAATACATAAAAAACTTGTTTAAAAAAGTGGTTAAAATACTTTATAAATATTTAAAAAATCAACACCACTTTTTTAAACACAAATAATTGTGAAATGGAGATGATTTATAAAATGGCAAAAACAATAGCATATATTCGTGTAAGCACGAAAGGACAAAACTTGGACAGACAAATAGAAGAAATGAAAAAACTAGGAATTGATGAAAAAAATATATATTCAGATAAGCAGAGTGGCAAAGATTTTGACAGAATAGGTTATTTATATGCAAAAAAATGCTTAGAGCGTGGAGATACGCTTGTTATTGAAGAACTAGACAGATTAGGAAGAAATGACGACCTTAGGAAAGAGTGGCAATATTTTATGGAAAATGAGATAAATGTAAGGGTTTTAAAACTTCCGTCACTAAATCTTAATTATGATGACGAAAGCATTAAGCCTATTGCTAAAATGATTAGAAATATCGTTTTTGAAATTTTTTGTTGGGAGGCTCAAAACAAAAGAGAAACAATACTTAGAACACAAGCTGAGGGCATAAAATGTGCCTTAAAGCAAGGAAAACCTTATGGCAGACCTAAAATAGAAATTCCTGCAAATTTTGAAGAAATTTTTAGGCAATGGAAAAATGGTGAAATAACTGCTACAAAAGGGATTCAATTAACAGGCTTAAAGCGAAATAAATTTTATGATTTTGCAAAATTATATGAAAAGAAAGTGAGAAATTAAAATGGAAAATTTAAAAATTAAGAAAAATAAAATTGGACGCCCAAAATATATCCCTAATTTAAAACAATTAAAAGAATTATATAAAAAAATTGAAAGTAAAGAAATTACAAACGAAGAACGGTTGGCAAATAGCAGGTTGTGGCAAAACAAAATGGTTTGAATTAAAGAAAAAAATGGAGGTTAATTATGATGAAAATTAAAGAAAATGAATTTAAACAATATCTTAAATATTTTAATAATAACTCAGTAAAACTAAAAATCAAAGGTATAATTAATATAAAAATGAATATTAAGAAATTTAATATTGTATTTGATTACGAAAATGGGCTTTTATATTTTTCGGATATACAACATAATAATAATTTTAATATTAGTACTTCTTCATTGTATAATATTGAAATAAGAGAAGATTATAAAATGTTAATATTAGATTTTGATGAAGATATACATATACAAATATATAATATATAAAGAAGAGTAAATTTTTACTCTTCTTCTAAATTATTTAATCCAAATTCTAAAATTTGATTCACAACACTATTAAAACTTATATCGTTACTTTCTGCTATTTCTGTTATTTTATCAAAGGTTTCACCATTTATTCTAATTGTTCTAGTTATTGTTTCTTTTCCTTTTTGATTATTTGTAATTTTCAGTTTTTGCATATTATCCGCCTCCTATAATTATTGTTCACAAAAAAGAAATTAAAATAAGTACACAAAAAGGTGTACAAAAATTAAAAAATATGATATTATATATTTTGAAAAAAATGTCGGATTTAAGGAGGTGGAAAAATGAATAATATAAAAGATTTTTTAAGTAGTCCCAAAAAAACAGCCATTTTAGGATTAATTGTTTGTTCGCTTATGTTGCTATTAAATTTTATAATTAATTTTAATATATTTAATATTTTAACTGATTTATATGTAATTGGTTTAATTGCTTATTTTATAATTGTTCTAATTAAAATGTATAATAAACAAGTTAATATAAAAATAGCAAATTATATTCTTATATTAGCATATTCAATTCAACTATTACTTAGTTTAATTTTTAATATAGGACATTTAGGTTTTTCAAGATATTTGGGATATATAAATTTTTTCAGATTATTTTGTATATTTGCATATATTATTCCAATTTTATATTTTTTTAATATATTGTTGAGAAAGAAAAATTTTGTCAATAATAAGTTTTTTGCAGTAGTGATTATTATATATACAGTAATTGAACTTGTATCAATGATGAGATACTCTATATATGGTAATGTAGAAATTTTAATAATCTATTATATAAGTTATATATTTATAATACCTTATTTTTACAATTACTATAAAATTTTAAAAGGAGAAAATTTAATGGAAAAGAAAGAAGAATTAGAGGCAATAGGAATAAAAGTTGTGAAATGTAAAGAGTGTTGCAAAGATATATCAGAAGAAGAATTTAATTCATATAAAGGCTATTGCAAAAATTGTTATGAAAATAAAGAAAACATAGCAGATGAGAAAAAATTGTCTAATCAAGAAAAAAATAAAATTGCTAGTAAATTTAAAATAGTAGCAAATATTCTAAGGTTTTTTGGTTATGGTATGGCAATTTTATGGGCAATACTACATATTGCAGATTATGAAGCAGGAATTGGAATTTTTGTAGGCATTGCTATTGCTATTATAACTTGGCTAAGTTGTCTATTTTGGGAAGCTATTGCAGAGGCACTACAATTATTGGAAGATATTAAGAATAAGTAAAATATTAAAAAATATAGAAAGATGGTGTCAAAATGAATAAGAATAAGAAAAATTTAATGAAAATTATTATTTTAGTAGTAATTTTTTTATCAGTTGGAATTATTTTGTACATTGATTGCAAGAAAAATTTAAAAGAGGTAAACCAATCTAAGCAAGAAGTATATGATGAAAATTTTGAAAAAAACGAAAAAATTTATAAAACAAAAAAAATATCGTTTTGGAAAAGTATATTTTATCAACAATCAAGAGAGGCTGACTTTACAAAAGAAGAACAAGACAGATTAAATGAAGCATTAAAAAAAGCCAATAAAGAACAAATTGAAGCATATAAAAATATAAAAGATAGAGATTATTATGTAAGTCAAACTGTTGGCTCTCGTTTAATAGATGAATATGGACAATTTGGTAGTTATGGAGAAAAAACAGATAGGCTTAGAAAAGAAGACCCACAGAGATATGCACAATATGTAAAAGAAGCGGTTGAGCAATGGGATTCAGCACATAATAAAAATTATAAAGATGATATAGAAGCAATTACTTCTGTAATGAGTGAAGAAGAAAAACAATTATATTTTGTAAGCAAACAACTTGATGATTTAGCTGATGCAGAAGAAGATGCTACTTCTTCATCAGAAGAAATAATAATTTTATTACAACAAAAGTAAAGGATTAAGAAATTAGTTATAAATAAAATATAAAAAGGAGATATAAAATAAATGAAAAAAATAAAAAACAAAATAATTTTTGGAGCATTAGCAATTATAATTTTACTAGGAATAGTAATATTTATCATAAAAATTATATCAAAATCAAATATATCAGTAAATGCTCCACAATTAGTTGACGGAATGATACCTGTTAAGTGGAATGGTAGCCAATGGGTAGAAACATCAACAGATGATGAAGATTGGTATAATTATGCTGATAAAAAATGGGCTAATGTCAAATTATCAGACGGAAGTATGTTTGTTTGGATTCCTAGATATGCTTATAAGATAACTAAGGGATATCACGGAGAAGATTTAGAATATGAAAAACAAAGTGCAGTAACAGATTCTACCAAACAAGGTGGAATAGTAGATATAGTTTTTTTAAATGGTATAACCAATAATACTTTTAATAATAAAAAAATAGATAGTACAAATACAAATAGTAAAAATGATTATGTGATACACCCTGCTTTTAAATTTGGAAATGAAGACTTACAAGGTATTTGGGTTTCAAAATATGAGGCAAGTAGACTAGATGCAACAGATACAATACAAGGTAATCAAAAAATACTATCTTTTAAAGAAAATAAATTAAGCATAACTGACTATGACTTAAATGGTGCAATGTATTATTGTAGAGATATGGAAAGACAAGATGTATATGGGTGGACTAAACAAGAAGGTAAAATAGCAAGTACAGGAGATATTATAGATGACTCAAATAATTTTGATACCCATTTAATAAAGAATATTGAATGGGGAGCAGTATGTTATCTTGCAGAAAGTAAATATGGAATAAATAAAGAAATACAAGGAAATGCAAGTTTAATAAGTGGAAAAGGTGGTATACTATCTACGACAACTGGAAATGAAACAGGAATTTATGATATGGCAGGGCAAAGTGCAGAATTTGTAAGTGCATATTATAATCTTGGAACAGACAATCAATATTTAAAAAAATATACAAATGCTATTAAATTTAATAAAAAGTATGTAGATATATACAATAGTTATGGAACAGATAATTATGGAGATTGTATATATGAAACATCAAAAGATAATTTTTCAAGACGTAGTTGGTATGAGGGACAGAGTGATTTATCAATATCTTATCCATTTTTTTTAAGAGGAAAGTCAAGTTATTCTAATTGTATATACTCATATTTTACAACAGACGGAGATAAAACAAGTGATTATAGCAAATATAAGCAAGGTTTTAGAGCAACAATAGTATTGAGTACAGAAGTATTAAGTGAAGAAGAAAATCAATCTAAAAAGGAAGCAATAGAAAATGAAGAGATGCAAAATATTAAAACTTCTAATCTTAATACATTATTAAATAGTTTAAATAGCAATTATACTAATGGCTATATTGATGCAATGGACTTGTTTACATACACATTTCAAGCTAGTTCTATTGATTTTACAAAGTTAAGGACATACTATGATAATTTTAAAGAAGATTATGAAAAATTTAAAAATAATATTTCTCAATATGAAAAATTAAATAATGAAATGGCAGAAATAATAACTAAGACAGATGAATTTTTAGTAGAATTTGATAAAGCTACTACTAAAACAAATAATGTAGATACAATTATAAATAATTATGAAAATTCATCAGATAAATGGGACAAGACATATAAATTAGTATATAAGACTTTATTTAATAAAGAATTAGATACATAAATTTAAAGAGGATTAAAATATCCTCTTTTTCTTATCAAAAAAAACGCATTTCTAACGGGCTATAATGGCCGTAGACAAGAGTTTTTTAATGGAGTAATAAAGTTATATGTCTAAAAAATAAAATTGGCTTAAAATTGACTGTACAGAAAAATAATCAAAAAAATTCGTCTTCGCAAATGCAGTAATATCAACACTTTTTAGAGGTATAAAAATTAAATTTTAAGGAATTATTCATATAAAATTCATACTTTTTTATTAATTCATAAAAATTGACATTTTAAAAACATATACCTTTGTTATCTCAAATATAAAAACTACCTAAATTTCATTTTCAAAACCATATATATAAATAAACCATAGACAAAATAGACAAAATATGATATTATTTTTTTACCTTTCACTTAAAGGTAGAAAGGGGTGTGCATACAAAAAATGCGAGATTTACTTAAAATATTAGCACTTATTATTGTTTATTTAGTTTTAAATGACAATAAAAAAGACTAATATTAGCAAAAAAAGACTAGGAAATTGGAGTTCCTAGTCTTTTATATTGCATACTTTTAATGCGAGATTTCTGCAATATTGCTATATATATTATATAACTATTATTATTATATGTCAAGTTTTATTTTTTTAATATTTTTCTCATATATATTATAAAAATTTCTAAAACTAACTAAAATCAATTTTAAGGGATTAAATGTATGAAATGAATAATTTGTTGTCCGAATTATTTTGAGAATTTTTGAACTATATTATTGAATTTTTGAACTATAAAATCTCCTTAACGTTCGTTGCAAAATATGATTACAATGTAAAAATAAAAATTTTGTAATGTTCTTTTTGAAAAATGTAAAAAATTATTGTATATATTATTTTTAATATATTGACTTACGATTTCAACAACATTAAACATAACATTATTATTATACATAATTTGGACTAATAAGAAATAAAAAATAGCACTACATTTTGCTTTCCAAAGGCAATGTAGTGCTTATCACATATTTTGGTATGTTAATTATATGTACACAGTTTTTTAAGAAATGTCAAAATAATTTTCATAAAATTATCTTTAATATATAATCTATAAAAAAATTCTTAATATTCAATACAAAATATGATTACAATGTATTAAAAAATGCTAAAATTTCAATAGATTAATTACTTATATTATTCCCAAAAAATCCTTAAAAAAATCCTTAAATTTAACCTTATAAATAGTCAATATTTATATGGATAAAATATAAACAAATTTTTGATACAAATTTTTGCAAGAATTATGTATGTAGCGATTCATCATATTTTATATATGTTTTTACAGAATTAATTTTACTAAGATACGATGGTTCGAATCCATCTCTGCCCACCATAATTTTATTAGAAATATCAAGGGTTTCAGAGTTTCCATTTCCAAAAATCCTTAAATATTTCTAAAAAATCTTTAAATGAGTAATTATCTTATTTTATTTAGATAATTGCTTTTTTTTATAAAAAATACTTAACATTCAATACAAAATATTATTATAATTTAAAAACAAAATTTGCAAATTATGTAAAATTATGTTATAATATGGATAGTTTGAATTTTTTTATAACCTTCGTTTTTCAGCAAAGTGTTACAAAACAATAAAAAATTTTTTGGGAGGACGATAATATGAAAAAAATAATTTTACGGTTTTTAACGGTAATTGTATTAATTTGCGTTTGCTTTTTAACAAACAGATATTTAAAAGGAGAACTTGATAGTAATATTGAAGTAGTGCTATATTTTATATATTTTGCACTTGCAATAAATATAATTTTAAAAGTTCAACTAATAAGACAGCAAAATAATTTATTAGCAAATTATGAAGAAAGTTATAATTCATTAAAAATTCTTCATAAAACCAGATATAGATTATATCTATCAATAAATTATGACAAAGAAAAAATAGAAAAATACACAGAATTAATTGATATGAAAGGTAATATTCTATTAGTGGAAGGAAACAATATAATACAAAATGCTTTTCTAAATGAAGGGCAAATTTTTAAAATTAAAACAATTCAAAGTAAAATCGAAGAATTATTAAAAAATATTCAAACTGAGGGTTAATAACCCTCTTTTTTTAATAAATTTAATTAAGTATAAAAATAAACTTGCTAAAACAATAAAAAAGTGATATAGTAAATAAGAAATTAAAAAACATGGAAGGAAGGACTAAAATGGGCTTAATTAGTAAAATATTTGGAACATATTCAGAAAAAGAGGTAAAAAGAGTAAGACCAATAGTAGAAAAAATAAATAGTTTAGAAGAAGAAATATCAAAATTGACAGACACAGAGTTACAAGCAAAAACAAAAGAATTCAAACAAAAATTACAAGAAGGAAGTACATTAGATGACATTTTACCAGAAGCATTTGCAGTTGTTAGAGAAGCATCAAAAAGAGTATTAGGAATGAGACATTTTGATGTACAATTAATAGGTGGGATAATATTACACCAAGGTAGAATTGCAGAAATGAAAACAGGTGAAGGTAAAACATTAGTAGCAACATTACCAGTATACTTGAATGCACTATCAGGAAAAGGAGTACATGTTATAACAGTAAACGATTATCTTGCAAAAAGAGATAGTGAATGGATGGGAAAATTATATAAATTTTTAGGATTAAGTGTTGGCTTAGTAGTAAGCGGAATGAATCCAGAAGAAAAACAAAAAGCATATTTAGCAGATATAACTTATGGAACAAATAACGAATTTGGATTTGATTATTTAAGAGATAATATGGTTATATACAAAAATCAAGCAGTACAAAGAGGATTACATTATGCAATAGTAGACGAAATTGATAGTATATTAATAGACGAAGCACGTACACCACTTATAATTTCAGGTAGAGCAAATAAATCATCAGAATTATATAAAAAAGCAGATAGTTTTGTAAAAAAATTACATGCTAAAGTATTAGTAGAAGAAGATGTAAAAGACTTTGAACAAGCAGAAGACAATGAAAATTACGATTATATAGTAGATTTAAAAGCAAAATCTGCATCACTAACACAAAAAGGTATAAAAAAAGCAGAAGAAGAATTTAGATTAGAAAATTTAAATGACCTAGAAAATTCAGACATAGTCCATCATATAAACCAAGCATTAAGAGCAAATGGAATTATGAAAAAAGACATAGATTATATAGTAAAAGATGGTGAAGTACTAATTGTTGACGAGTTTACAGGAAGAATAATGTATGGAAGAAGATATAATAATGGATTACATCAAGCAATAGAAGCAAAAGAAAGAGTAGCAATAGCAGACGAATCTAAAATACTTGCAACAATTACATTCCAAAATTATTTTAGAATGTATGAAAAATTATCAGGAATGACAGGTACAGCAATGACAGAAGAACAAGAATTTAGAGATATATATAATCTTGATGTTATTGAAATACCTACAAACAAACCAATGATAAGAGTTGACGAAAATGATGTAGTATATAAAAATGAAAATGCAAAATTTAGAGCAATAGTAGAAAGTATAAAAGAAAGTAACAAAAAAGGTCAACCAGTTCTAGTTGGTACAGTATCAATAGAAAAATCTGAGAAACTAAGCTCAATTTTAAGAAAAGAAGGAATAAAACACGAAGTATTAAATGCTAAATATCATGAAAAAGAAGCAGAAATAATAGCACAAGCAGGTAAATTTGGTGCAGTAACAATTGCAACAAACATGGCAGGACGTGGTACAGATATTATGCTTGGAGGAAATACAGAATTCTTAGCAAAACAAGAAATGAGAAGACAAAAAATCTCAGAAGAACTAATTGAACAATCTACAACATACAATGAAACTGACGATCAAGACATATTAAATGCAAGAAAAATATTTAAAGAATTAGAAAATAAATACGAAGAAGAAATAAAAGAAGAAAAACAAAAAGTTATCGAAGCCGGTGGATTAAAAATAATAGGAACAGAAAGACATGAATCAAGAAGAATAGATAATCAGTTAAGAGGACGTAGTGGACGTCAAGGAGATATAGGTCAATCTAAATTCTTCATTGGATTAGATGACGATTTAATGAAAATATTTGGTGGAGATATGATAACTAATGTATATAATACATTAGGGGCAGATGAAAATATGCCAATAGAATCTAAAATAATATCAAATGCAGTAGAAAAAGCACAAAAAAGAGTTGAAGGTAGAAACTTTAGCATACGTAAAAATGTATTACAATATGACGATGTTATGAACACACAAAGAGAAATTATATATAAACAAAGAAGAGAAGTATTAGATGGAAACAATTTAAAAGCAAGCATTGAAAATATGTATAATTCAGTAGCAGAAGAAGTAGTATCAACATATTTTGCAGATGAAACAATAAATAAAGATTCTTTAATGCAAGAAATTAAAACAACATTTGGAATAAATGAATTAGATGCGTTAAAAGAAGAAAATGTTCAAGAAAAGAAAGTAATAGAAGAATTAAAAGAAAAAATATCTAAAAAATATGCAGATAAAGAGCAAAACTTTGGTGAAGAAAATTTAAGAGAACTTGAAAGAGTTGTAATGCTAAAAGTTGTTGACGAAAAATGGATAAACCATATAGATGCAATGGAAGAGTTAAAAGATGGAATTGGTTTAAGAGCTTATGGACAAAAAAATCCAATTGACCAATATAGAATTGAAGGCTTTGATATGTTTGATGAAATGATTAACGATATTAAATTAGATGTTGTTAAAATACTTATGAATGTTGAAAAAGCAGAAAATTTAAAAAGAGAAGCACAAGTACAAATAACAAATGCAGCATTAGAAACTTTAAATAAAATTAACATAGAATCAACAAAACCATTACCAGATAGTGGAATAAACCATGATCCAGTAGTAAATCATGGACCAAAAGTGGGTAGAAATGATTTATGTCCGTGCCGGAAGCCGGTAAGAAATATAAAAATTGTTGTGGAAAAAATCAATAAAAAATGAGCTATGGAAACATAGCTCTTAATTATTGTAATATAGTACAATCTAATTATAATATACTAAAATAAAAAATAATTGAAAGGCAGGGAAAAAATGAAACAAAAACAATATAATAGACAAAAAGCCATAGAATATGCAAAACAATGGGCATTTTTAAGAAATCCAAGATATTATAATTTTGATAGTGTTGGAGGAGATTGTACAAGTTTTATATCTCAATGTATTTATGCAGGAAGTAATACCATGAATTATACAAAAACAATGGGTTGGTACTATATTAATGGAAATAATAAATCACCTTCATGGAGTGGAGTAGAATTTTTACATAAATTTTTAATAGAAAATCAATCAGTAGGACCTTATGGAATAGAAACAAATCAAACTAATATAGAAATTGGAGATATTGCACAATTATCATTTGATGGAAAAAAATTTGGACATTCATTAATAATTGTTAATATTGAAGATAATACTAGTTTATATGGAATAAAAATTGCTTCACATACATTAGATTCATATAACAAACCAATTGCAGAATATAATTTCGAAAAAATTAGATTTATTCATATACAGGGAGTTAGAGTATAAATATGAAAAGGAAAATTTTAATTATAGCCATATTAATAATAGCAATAATATTAATTATAACAATATTAAACCTAAGAAATAATAAACAAGAAGGTAATATACAAATTATAGAAAATGCTATCCAAAATAATAATACAACACAAATAAATGATGAATATATAGAAACAATTCCAGAAAATGCAGAAAAATTTATAAATCTATTAGAGCAAAATGATATAATTTTAGATAAAGAAGAAATAAAAAAATACAATGAAGAAATAAAGAAAAAAGCGGATAATATGTATGATTTAACAAAAATAATATCATTATCAAAGGAAGAAATACAAAAAGGAATAATAGTAAAAAGAGCAAATTTAAGGTCACTTCCAACAGATATAGATTCTAATAATCAAAAAAATATAGAAGATTTTGATAATATTCAAGAAACCGAATTATGTGTAAATACTCCTGTATTAATAATTCATACAAGTACAGATAATGAATGGAATTTTGTAATAAGTCCAATATATGCTGGTTGGGTAAGAAAAGAAAACATTGCCCTAGCAACAAATGAAGATTATGAAACTTTTATCAACAATAATAAATTTGGTATTGTAACAGAACCAAATATAGAAATTGAAGGAACTTTATTAGATATGGGAGTAAAATTACCATATATAAATGTTACAGAAGAAGGTTATCAATTTTTATTACCGAAAAAAAATGAAAATGGATATATAGAAGCAAAAACAATAACATTAGATAGAAGTAAAGCACATATAGATTATTTAGATTACACAAATAAAAATGTATATATACAAGCAATAAAATATGAAGATATAAATTATAGTTGGGGTGGAAAAAATAAAGGAGTAGATTGTTCAAGTTATATTTTAAATATATATAAATGTTTTGGTTTTGAATTTCCAAGAAATACATCAAGTCAAAATAAAAGCGTAGGTAAAATAATCAATTTAGAAAATAAAAATATAAATGAAAAATTCGAAATAATAAGCAACAATTTTCCTTGTTTATTGTATCAAAACGGTCATGTAATGTTATATTTAGGAAAAATAGATAATGAATATTATATAATTCATGCGTCAGGAGAAAAAATGAAAGTTGTAATTGAAAAATTAACATCAAGTTCTAGCCATATAAAATTAATTAATAAAGTGGTAATAATTAATAACTAAAAAATAAAAAAATCCTTGCAATATATTTATTAATATAATAAAATATGAATATAATAAAAAAAGAAAAGAGGTATAAAAATATGTCAAATATAAAATTAGATATTACAAACACAAAAATTGAAATGAAAGAAATAATGAAATACAGTGAAAAAGTTGAAAATATTCATAAAGAATTACATGAAAAAAGTGAAGATGAAAACGAATTTTTAGGTTGGCTTACATTACCAACAAACTATGATAAAGAAGAATTTGAAAGAATAAAAAAAGCAGCAGAAAAAATACAAAAAGATTCAAAAGTATTTTTATGTATAGGAATAGGAGGCTCATATTTAGGAGCAAGAGCAGTAATAGAATCACTTACACATACCTTCTATAATTTAAAACAAATGGATACACCACAAATACTATATGCAGGAAATAATTTAAGTCCAAATTATTTAGTAGATTTAATAGATTTAATAGGAGATAGAGATTTATCAATAAATGTAATATCAAAATCAGGAACAACTACTGAACCAGCAATTGCATTTAGAATATTTAGAGAAATATTAGAAAATAAATATGGAGTAGAAGAAGCAAGAAAAAGAATATATGTTACAACAGATAAAGAAAAAGGAGCATTAAAAAAATTAGCAGAAGAAGAAGGGTATGAATCATTTGTTATACCAGATAATGTAGGAGGAAGATATTCTGTATTAACAGCAGTTGGATTATTACCAATAGCAGTAGCAGGAATAAATATAGACGAATTAATGAGCGGTGCAAAATGTGCACAAGACAAATATTTAGATAGCAATGTAAAATATAACGAATGTTATCAATATGCAGTAATAAGAAATATTTTATATGGAAAAAATAAAAATATAGAAATACTAGCAAATTATGAGCCAAAACTACACTATTTCACAGAATGGTGGAAACAATTATATGGTGAAAGTGAAGGAAAAGAAAAAAAAGGAATATTCCCCGCAGGTGTAGATTTTACAACAGACTTACATTCTATGGGGCAATATATACAAGAAGGTAGAAGAAATTTATTTGAAACAGTATTAAATGTTGTTAATACAAAAATGGATATAAAAATTAAAAATGATGCAGATAATTTAGATGGATTAAATTACTTAGCAGATAAAACATTAGATTTTGTTAATAAAAAAGCAATGGAAGGAACAATACAAGCACATGTTACAGGTGATGTTCCAAATATAGTAATAAATATAGCAAAACTGGATGAAAACACAATTGGTCAATTAATATATTTCTTTGAGCTTGCATGTGCAGTTTCTGGAAAAATATTAGAGGTTAATCCGTTTAATCAACCGGGAGTAGAGGAATATAAGAAAAATATGTTTAAATTATTAGGAAAACCTGGATATGAAAAATAAAAACGAGCGCACATTGGGCCGCGTTGGGCGCACATCGGGGACGAAAAAAAGCAACCGCACATGGGGACGTTAAAAATGTGCAAACGTAAAACATAAAAAAGTATTGACAATTTAAAAAATTTATTATATATTTAAAAATGTAAATATAATTTCAAACAAAAGAAGGGAGAAATAAAAATGATAGCAAGTCTTGAAACCGTTGGTACTCTACACACACACACACACACACA
>CANRES010000008.1 GCA_947629625.1 uncultured Clostridia bacterium
ATCACGTATTTTGTGATAACCACCTTAGTTGATTTTAAAATTTTAAAACCGGACATTTCTGAAAGTCTTTAACATATAAAAAGAACAAATCTTTTTATTTGATTTGTTCTTTATTTTAAATTTATATTTCCAATGTATTTTAAAGATTCACTTGATAAGTAATTGTTTTCAAAAGCGTATTTATTCCACTCTTTTTTGGTTGGCTCTTTTCCATTTTCTTTTATATATTTTTTTATTCCTTCTATACTTTGTTTGTAGTAGTATAACATTGGACTATTGTTATAATATTTTACTATTTCTTCATCTAGTTCTAAACTTATTTTATATGCTTCTTTTGATGTTAGTCCAAATTTTTGTATACTGTCATGCAACTTTTTTCTCAAATTTTCTATTATCATTTTACCATATCACCTTATATAATTCACTTATATCTACGTCTAAGCCTTTTGCTAGCCTTACCATCATAGATAAACTAGGTTCTTTTAAATTATTTTCTATGTCGTTTATATGTGTTTTTGAAATTCCAGTTTTCTCGGATAATCTTGCTAGCGTAATATTTTTTTGGGCTCTGACTTCTTTTACTAAAATTTGTATATGCATTTCATCACCAAATTTAATATGTACGTATTTTATATAATTTAAACATAGATTTTATCCGTTATGGCGGAATTAGTAAAAATAATAATTTATTTTGAGATTTATATTTATTTATTAATTTATATCATTTGTTATATTGTTATTTTAGTTTATTTTTAGTTTTTTTGTCAAGAGTTTTTATCTTTATTTCCATTTTTTATTTTATTGACAAATGGTGTTTTAGTTGCTACGTTATTTTATTGAGAGATTACCTTTTTATGCAAAGAAAAAAATGTAGTTTTTCCTTCATTTTTATTCTAGAAAAAACTACATTTTTATTATTTCATATACATCAATAGTTTACACAAAATTTTTTACATTCTCTTTACATTGTTAAATTTATTAGTGCTCAGGGCTACTTAATATAAGACCAACTCTAAAACCTAGGTGGCTAGGGCTGTAACCTTCGCCATAGTTATCACGACAACTCGCAGGATTGATGTCGCCGGAAGAGTTGTAACATCCACCACGAGACACACGGTAAGACGAAGTGCCTGTTCTAAATTGCTCTGTTGTCAATTCCCATAAATTTCCTGCTAAATCATATATATTATTTCTTTTTGTATACTCTGTATTTCCGGTTTTTAATAGCCATATATAATCTGCTGTTTTTTCTGTTCCACTTGGTTTTGTTCTATTTCCATGTTCCCAATTTACACCTGTTAAAAAAGTTCCTGCCAATTTTGAATATTCTGTTATTCCCGGTACTTCTGCGTCTTTATAATTTCCCCAACTTGTACTATCTTGATTTATTTGATCAGATGTTAATGCCTTTGATTTTTCTAACCAACTAAGAGTTGTATCCCACATTGTTCCTGTTATTAAACAACTTTGTACATTATCATTACTATACATTTTTTCTGCATTTACTTTTGCTTGTGTATAAGTTATGTTATTCCATGGTACTTGATTTTTCTTACTTACTGGTATTCCTTCTACACTTATTAATTTTTGCATTTCATTCATATCTTCTTTTGCATCTTCTGGATTTAATTTTTTTACTAAATCTTCTGGCATTCCTGCTTCATATCTTGCTATATAAAAGCCATGATATTTACCTATTTGTGCTTCTTCATCTTCTATTCCATTTGGTAATGCATCTGGTTGTGCTTTTAATGCATTTAATCCTGCATTAGTTATATCTTTATCATTATGATTTCCAAGCCATTTAGCATATATTACATCTTTTCCATCTACTGGTACCCATACAAATTGATTTCCGTCTTTATCTTCAATTACAAGTCCACTATTCCATCCATCTACTGTTTCTCCATCACTTGATTTCCAACTTGCTCCTTCATTTGATGTTTTAAATCCTACTGGTATTACTGGGTTATTGTATGTAAATTCTTCGCTTCCTGTTATTGTTTTATTTTTTTCTCCTTCTGTATTATCTAATATTCCAAATTGTGTTTGTATTTTTAATGTTAATTCGTCTAGTTGTTTTACTTCATCCTCTGCTTTTGCTTGATATGTATCCACTGCTTTTTGTGAATTATCAATTATTCCTGTATGTAGCACTATACTTAATGTTACTCCTGCTAGTATCAACAATACTATTATTGTTATTACTAACGCAATTAAGGTTATACCTCTTTCTTTTAAACTTTTTCCTTTCATTTCTTTAATTCCTCCTAAATTTTTTTTATTTTTTAATGTTTAGTAATTAAATTTAAAATACAAAAAGAGCCAATTTATTTATATGCGTAACGGTATTACTAACATATAAACAAAGTTGACTCTGTTTATTTTTCTTATTAAATTTAATTTTGAGACTAAAAATGGCGCAATTATCCTATCTACTAAACATATTGTGTGTGTGTGTGTGTGTGTGTAGAGCCTCAACGGTTTCAAGCATTGCTTTCATTTTTAGTTCTCCTTTCATTTGTTTTATATTTGTTACATTTTTAATTATATATTAAATTTTTATGCTTTTCAATATTTTTTGTTAATGTAATATAAATGTTTTATTTCTGTAACATTTTTGAAATATTTTAAAAAAAGTGCATAAATTCTAACTTAAATTTACACACTTTTTTATTAACAATTTATATTTCCATTTGACTTCCTAAAAAGCCTGCCGCAGATTGAACAACTTTTAATTCTGCTTCACCCATTTTAACATTTGGCTCTTTTGATAATAAAATTACACTTCCAACAACATCACCCTGTGAAATAATAGGGTAAACAACTTGTGAATTAAATTTACGTTCTTTATTATCATTTTTAGTAACTGGTATTGACATTTCGTTATTATCATTGCTTGTGTAAATTTCTTTATCCTCCATAAGTTGTTCTAACTCCTGAGATAAATCTTGTTCTAAAAATTCTTTTTTAGAACCACCAGAAACTGCAATAACTGTATCTTTATCTGAAATACATGCAATATGTCCTGTGGTTTTTGCTAATGTTTCAGCATAACCTGTGGCAAATTCTGAAAGTTCACCTATTGGAGAGTATTTTTTTAATATTACTTCTCCTTCTTTATCTGTAAAAATTTCTAATGGATCCCCTTCTTTTATGTGCAATGTTTTTCTTATTTCTTTTGGAATAACAATTCTTCCTAAATCATCTATTCTTCTAACTACTCCTGTTGCCTTCATATATTTCCTCCTTATATTTTTTATTCATACTTTTAGTATGACAAATAAGGAAAAAATTATACATTTTTATCATATTTTATTTTTTTAACAAAAATTATAATAATTAAATTAAAATTCCAAATAAATCATAATCATTAACGTCCTTTATTTTGCATTTTACAAACTTTCCAATTAAATTTTCTTTTGTATTTTCAATGTATACAACACCATCAATATCTGGTACTTCCATGGATGTTCTTCCTATATAATATTTTTTATCAAAAGATATGTTTTCAATTAAAACTTCATAAGTTTTTCCTATCTTTTTTTCTAAATTTTGTTTTGATATTTCTTTTTGAATTTGCATTATTTTATTATATCTTCTTTTTTTAGTTGATGGATGAATTTGTTCTTTTAATCTTGAAGCAGGTGTTCCATCTTCTTTTGAATACATAAATGCTCCAAGTTTTTCAAATTTTGTTTCTTCTACAAATTTATATAATTTTTCAAAATCTTCTTCTGTTTCTCCCGGAAAACCTACAATTAGAGTTGTTCTTATTTCAACATTTGGTATTTTTTCTCTAATCTTTTTTATAACGTTTTTAATACTGTTTTCATCGCCTTTTCTGTTCATTCTTTTTAAAACAGGATTTGAAATGTGTTGAATTGGAATATCAAAATATTTGCATATTTTTTCATTTTTTCTAACAACCTCTATTAACTTATCTGTTATTGTTTCAGGATATGAATATAGAAATCTAATCCATTTTAAATCTTCTATTTCGCATAATTTTTCTAATAATTCTGCTAATTTTGGTTCACCATATATGTCTATACCATATTTTGTTGTATCTTGTGCAATTACTATTAATTCTTTTATTCCACTTTTTACAAGATTTTTTGCTTCTTCTATAATATCCTCCATTTTTCTACTAATAAATGGTCCTCTTATATATGGAATTGCACAATATGTACATCTATTACTACAACCTTCTGCTATTTTTAAATATGCAGTTGTATTTCCTGTTGCAATTTTTCTATTAAAAAAGTCTAAATTATATTGATTTGTTTTTGTTTTTATTGAAACTAAATCTTTAATTTTATCCCACATATTTTCGTATTCGTCTATACTTAAAAATAAATCTACTTCTGGAATACTCTTTTTCAATTCTTCTTTATATCTTTGTACTAAACAGCCCATTGCTATTAAGTATTTACATTTCTTCTTTTTATATTCTGCCATTTCTAAAATTGTATTTATTGCTTCTTCTTTTGCAGATTCTATAAATCCACAGGTATTTATTACAATAATTTCTGCTTCTTCTGGATTGTTTACTATTTCAAAGTTATTTTTTTCAAATAACCCAATTGCCATTTCTGTATCTACTAAATTTTTACTACAACCTAATGATATAAATCCTACTTTCATTTTTTGTTCCTTTCTTTATTGTGCTATTAATGTTTCAACTTTTTCTAATTCTTGTTTCATTGAATTATATGTTTTTTTACTAACAATAGTATCATCTTCATTTTCATAAGTTTTTATTGTTTTTCTTAAATCAAGTATTTGATAAGGATTACCTTCTTTTAATGTGTATGTAGGAGTATATACAACTTTACTTAAAATTGTTCCACCTGCACTTTCACTTCTAATTATTTGAATTTCAAGCATTAATGCTATATTTGTATTTTCTGATAGTATATGTCCCATTGAATTTGCAATTAATACATTTTTTCCGTCTGCATTTTGCCTTATTTCTATTTTTCCTATATCGTTTTGGTGTGTACCTATAATTACATCTGCACCACTTTCTACTAATTTATTATTAATTTCTTCATGTTCTTCTTCTGTTATTCTATGTTGCGTACTTCCTGTATGAATATTTGCTATAATATATTCTACTTCTTGCTCTTTTAAATATTCAAAATCTTTATCAACTTGTTCTGGTGAATAAAAATTTACATATTTAATATTGTCTTCATTAATTTCTATGCCATCATCAACTTTTGTTATATAAGATACAAAACCAATTTTTATTCCATTTACTTCTTTTATTAAAATTTTAGTATCGTCTTCTCCAATGCTTGTTCCATAAGTATCGATTCCTTCTGTAATTAATGCTTTTTTTGTTTCAATTAATCCTTCTATTCCATCAGATAAATTTTGATTATTTGCAATATTTAGTGTTTCTATATTAAGTTCTTTAATTGCTGTTATTAAACTTCTAGGTGAATTATGGCTTGTATAATTTTCATTTAAAAAGTTTGTTTCTAAATTTCCAACAACTAAATCTGCATCACTTACATATTCTTTTAAGTTATTAAATATAGGAGAAAAATCATAATCATTTGTTTGAGAATTATATGCAGATTTTAATACTTTATTTTCGCACAAAATATTGCCTAATATTTTTATTTTTGCTTTACTAGATTTTATTTCTGTTGATAATTCTTCAATTTCCTGCTGATTTTCTTCAAACACTTTGCTTATTTCTTCTTGCCTAATTTGTTCTTGAATTAATGCTTGTTTATTAGTTTCATTTTGCTTTATTATTAATATTCCTATTGAAATTATACTAATTACAACTGCTATTATAGTTATTGTAATATAAATTTTTTTTGATTCTCCAAAATCAACATTTCCTCTTCTGGACCTAGTTCTTCTCATACATACTCCTTTTTTAATCTATTCAGAATTTAATATATATTTGTATATAATTTATCATATTTTTTTATTTTTTTAAAGATTTTTTTGTATTTTTATGATAAAATGTTTAAAAATATATTTTAGAGGTGATTTTTATGACTCCACATATTGAGGCAAAAATTGAAGATATTGCAAAAACTGTTATTATGCCGGGTGATCCATTACGTGCAAAATATATTGCAGAAAATTTTTTAGAGGATTATAAATTAGTAAATTCTATTAGAGGTATGTTTGCATATACTGGTTTATATAAAGGTAATAAAATAACAGTAATGGCTCATGGTATGGGTAATCCAAGTATGGGAATTTATTCTTATGAATTATTTAAATTCTATAATGTAGAAAATATTATTAGAATTGGTACTATCGGTGCATATTCAGAAAAACTTAATTTAACAGATTTAATTTTAGTTGATAAAACATATAGTGAAACTTCTTATGGCAAACAACAAAATAATAGTGAAGAAAAAATTCTTTCTTCTAGTTCTAGTATTAATAAGATTATAATGGATACCGCAAAAAATCTTAATTATGAATTAAATTTTGGTAATGTACATTGTACTGATGCTTTTTATTCAGATTTAGATTATTCTTTGGCGTTAAATAATCATTGTTTGGGTGTTGAAATGGAGTCTTATGCTTTATTTCATAATGCTAAAATTTTAAATAAAAATGCTAGTTGTATTTTGTCTGTTTCCGACTCTTTTGTTAAAACTGATGCGTTAACCCCAAGTGAAAGACAAATTTCTTTAAATAAAATGATTTTACTTTCTTTGGAAAGTGCTGTTGAAATTTATAAAAAAATGTGATATTATATTTAAAAATTTATATATAAGGGAGATAAAATTATGAAAAAAACACTAATATTTGGACATAAAAATCCTGATACAGATTCAATTTGTGCTTCTCTTGTTTTACAGGATTTAGAAAATAAAATTGGAGATTATGATACAGTAGCATGTAGATTAGGCAAAATTAACAAAGAAACAGAATTTGCATTAAACTATTTTAAGGTATTACCACCTGAATTAATAGAAAATGTAACAGATGCAGATAGTGTAATTTTAGTAGACCACAATAGTTTTTCACAAAGTGTTGATGGTATTGAAAAAGCAAAAATTGAAAAAGTTGTTGACCATCACAATATTACAGGTTTTGAAACAAAAGAACCTTTACATTACATAGGTGTACCTGTTGGTAGCACTTGTACAATAATTTATGGACTTTATGATATGAATGATATTGAAATTTCGCCAAGTTGTGCTGGTTTAATGTTAAGTGCAATAATTTCAGATACACTTTTATTTAAATCACCTACTTGTACTGATAAAGATATAGAAATAGCAGAAAAACTTGCTAAAATTGCTAAAATTGATATTCAATCTTATGGTATTGAATTATTAAAAGCAGGAACAGATTTAAGTGAATTTTCTGCTGACGAATTAATTAATATAGATTCAAAAGAATTTACATTTAACTTTACAAAAATTCAAATTGCACAAGTAAATACTGTTAGTATTGAAGATGTTTTAAAAGATAAAGATAACATAGAATTTGCTATGAAAACCTTTATAGAAAAAAATAATTTAGATTTATTTATTTTCGCTATAACAGACATTTTAAATAATAATTCTCAAATTATTACATTAGGAAAAAGAACTGATATAGTTGAGAAATCTTATGATGTTATTTTAAGAGATAATATGGCATTTTTACCGGGTGTTGTTTCAAGAAAAAAACAAATAGTACCTATTATTTCTGCAAATGCTTAAAAAATATGAAAAAAAAAACACAGGAGTTTAATATATAACTCCTGTATTTTTTATAGAAAATTATTTTTTTATAGAAAGTATTTTGTATTTTGCAACTCCTGCTGGAACTTGTGCCTCAACAATTTCACCTTTCTTTGCGCCTAATAATGCAGCGCCTATTGGTGATTCATTAGATATTCTATTTAAAGATAAATCAACTTCTGTTGAACCAACTATTGTATATTCAACTTCTTCATCATATTCCATATCTAAAACTTTTATAGTGTTACCTATTTGAACAGTTTTAGTATCTATTTCAGATTCATCAATTATTCTTGCATATCTAACTTTGTTTTCTAATTCTGCAATTTTCATTTCATTACTTGCTTGTGCATTTTTTGCTTCATCATATTCAGAGTTTTCAGATAAATCTCCAAAGCCTAATGCTACCCTAATTCTTTCAGCAATTTCTGCTCTTTTTTCTGTTTTTAAATATTCTAATTCCTTCTCTAAATTGTTATAACCCTCTTGTGTTAATAAAATTTCTTTATTTTCCATAATTATCATTCCTTTCGGTGCAGTTTTTACACTCATACTATATTAAGACAATTTTTCAATTTTGTCAAGAGTATTTAACTCAAATTCTTTATAATTTATTTTTCCTCTTGTTCCAATAACTTCTTTAATTTCTACATTGTCTTTTTTTATTTGGTCTAATATATTAAATAAATTATCTTTTCTATAAATATAACTTTCATAAAGTATAGTAGAATTAAAGTAATTATATAGATTATTTTCTTTAAATATTTCTATTTCTTTAAAAGTTATATCATAAAAATTTATATTTATACCATTAAAAGATTTTGTTTTTATATTATTTTTCTTATTCAAATTTATAATTATTGCTTTGCTATTTATATTATACTTATTCACCATTTCTTCTTCAAAATCAACATTAATAATTATATTTGAATTTAAAAGGCTTTTTCTTCTATTATTTGATAATTCAATTGCTATTCCATATTCATTATATAATTTTTCTTCTAAATATCTAAATTTATTAATATTATTTGAAACAATAGTTAATCTTTTTACTTTCCTTGCAATTAAAACTATTAAATTCAAATTAATTTCTGTGTTATTATTTATTAATATAGAAACATTTTTTTCTCTTAATGAAGATTTTTCTTTTTTGCAAATATATTCTAAAATATTTATAATTAGATATTTAAAAAGCCATCTTCCATCTAATATATCTACTTTATATTTTTCAATTTCTTCTCTTATAATTTGATTATCTTCTAGTTTTTTACTTAATACTATTTTATTTACAAAAAAATTATCATTTAAACTTGGAACTGATAATATTTTTTTATTATAATTTTTAAGTTGATAATCTTTAAAAAATTTCTTACATATTTTTTTACTTATTTTTTTTAACTTTTTATCTTTTATTTTTTCTGTATATGGTATATCACATATAACAATGTTTTCTTTACTTGTTATATTAAAAATATTAAATATTTTTTTAGAAAAGTTTAATAATTTTTCTAAAAAATTGTTTGAAGTATTATTTGCTTCTTTTATATATAAAGTTTGCATATATATCACCTTATATAATATATGTACAAGCATTATATTTTAGAACTATTATATTATTATTATTCCTAATAATTTTGCTAATTCAACAGATTGCTCTCTTGTAACAATCATTCCTTTTAAATCTTTTAGGTCAACTGTAATTCCAGATATATCGCATGTTGTGAAATCTAAATTGTTTAGATTTGTTGAATACAACTGTGCTAATTGTAAATTACACTCTTTAAATTCAATATTTTTTAACTCTAATTCTTTTAAAGCCGTACTTTCTAAATTTGTTTTTCTTAATTCAACATCTTTAAATGTTGATAATGAAAAATTACTGTATTTAGCAAATACTTCTTCAAATAAGACATTATTAAAAATTGAATTTGTAAAATTGCAACCTACTAATTTGCAATTATTAAATTCTACTTTTAAAAATGTGCAGTCTTCAAAATCTGCATTTGAAAAATCACAATTTTCAAAGATTACATTTTCAAATGTTGTATCCGAAAAATTTGCATTCATACATTTACTGTTTATTATTTTAGATTCATTAAATTCTAAATCACTACAATCTGCACCATTTTTGGCACATTTATTAAATAATATATTGCTTACCACTGAATTTGTTTTTTCTTCCGCTTCTGTTCTCTCTATCAATTCATTTGTTTCGTATTTGATATTAACTTTGGGTTTAATCAAATTCATTTTTATCACATCCTATATTATTAATACTTTATGTATATTATTATATAATTTTATTTCAAATTTATCAATAGAATTTTACAAAAAAATGGCTTAAATTATGTATTTTCTTTATATATTTTTAATTTTACTAACTTTTCATATAATTTATCTCCAAATGGCAGCATTTTTATTTCTTCTTCATTTAATATTCTCATTGTTAAAATACAAATTGCATAAACTAAAACTGCAATAATGATTGAAATTATAGTACAAATACTTAAAGGAATTATACTTTCGCATAATTTATATATTAAAAATGCACTTATTCCCATAATTCCAGTTGCAATTACTGGTTTTAATATATTTTTTGTAAATTTTATATTTACATTTAAGTTTTTCTTTAATATTGTAAAAGATATTATAAATGCTATTAATTGACATACAAATGAACTAATTTCTGCACCGTATACGTTTATATTAGGATTACTTATTAATATTGTATTTAAAATAAATTTTATTATACAGCCTATTAATATTGATATTGCTGGAACGTAGGCTTTATTTACTCCATATAAACCACCATTAATAGTATTGTTTAATGCATTTAAAATCATTTGCACAGTTGCAAGTTGTAATAACAATGCTCCATCAGATGCTGTTGGATATAGCAATTTTAATATTGATCCTGCAAGTACACTTAAACCAACTGCACATGGTAATATTATTAAAATTGATGCAAAAATAGAAAATGTCATTCTATTTTCTGCTGATTTCTTATCTTTTCTTGCAATTGAAGACGATATTTCTGGTACTAATGCTGTACAAAATGCTAAATTAACAGCAAGTGGTAAATTAGTTATTGTTTCTACCTTAGATAAAAGCCCTGCAAGTTCCATTGCCTTTTCTTCTAATGCTGCTTTTGTTGGTATAATATTTATGTATGCTTGTTGTATAAAATTACTTATTGTTGCAGTATCAATAACAGAATTAACAACTGATATTACAGATCCAAAAGTCATTGGAATAGATAATGCTAAAATAGTTTTTACCATTTTAATAATATCTTTTCTTTCCTTAATTATTGAAAACTTTTCTTCTTTTGGTAAATTCTTTTTATTAATTTTATAAATTACAACTAAATAAATAAATGAAATTATAACTGCAAGTGTTGTAGATAAATTTCCACCTGCTGCCATTATATATGGTTCTCTACCTATTAATGCATATACAAAAGTTATAGATAATACACAATTAAAAAATTGTTCTAAACTTTGTGAGATGCTTGTTTGTTTCATTGTACCTAAGCCTGAAAAGTAACCTCTTAATACAGAAGACATTGAAACAAACATAATTGCAGGTGCTAATACTTTTAATACATATTTAACGTCTGGAACATTTAAAAATTTAGTTGCTATAAAATCTGCACCAAAAAATAGTAATAAAGAAAATATTAAACCTATTATTGTAAATAAATATAGTGCAGTTTTAAATATTTTATATGCTCCATTGTGGTTTCCTACTGCTTCTCTTTCTGAAACTAATTTAGATATAACATTTGGTATACCTATTGAAGATATAGTTAATAATAATGCGTATATTTGGTATCCTGTTGAGTAATATCCATTTCCAATATTTCCAAAGCCTTCTACATTAGTTATTACAATTTTATATATTAAGCCTAATACTTTTACTAATATTTGTGAAAAAACTAGCATTAGCACATTTTTCATAAAAGTATTTGTTTTTCTTGTTTTTAAATTTCCTTCTTGCTCCAAAAAATACTCCTCCCTTAAAAATATATGTATTATTATAACATTAAAGTTAAAATTTTACCACATATTTTTATTTTTTTTCAGTTTTCTATTGAATTTATTTCACTTTTGATATAGTATATAAGAAGAGTTTTTATACTTTACTAAGGAGGTAAAATTTATGCCAAGAAAAACTAAAGAAACAACTGAAAATGAAAAAATAGATAAACCAACAAAAGGAACTACAAAAAAAACATCTGTTAAGGAAAAACCTGTAAAAAAAGCAGAAACTAAAAAAACTTCTACTAAAAAACCAACTGTAAAAGAAGCAAAAACAACTAAAAAATCTAGTTCTAGCAAAAAAGAAACTACTAAAAAAGCTACTACTAAAAAGACTACCGCAAAGAAAACTACTGCAAAGAAAGCCTCTACCTCTCGAACTAGAAAAACAAAAAAAGAAGAAGTTTTAACAAATTTAGAATATTATGATTTACCATATAGATATAATCAAACTATTGTAAAAATACTTGCACAAACACCAAATACTTTATTTGTTTATTGGGATATTGCAGATGATGATAGAAAGAAATTAGAAGAAACTTATGGTAATGAATTTTTTACAGATACACAACCTGTTTTAATAATACATAACGAAACAAAAAATTATACTTTTGAAGTTGAAATTAATGATTTTGCTAATAGTTGGTATTTACACCTTAATGATACAGATTGTAAATACAATATAGAACTTGGAAGAATATTTAAAAATATTCCTTCAAATAATGAAAATAACAATAATTATATATATATATGTTCATCAAATAATATAATAACTCCAAATGACCATATATTATTTAATTATTCTAATCAAGTACAATTTAAAAATGTAAAAACAAACACTATTTTCTTAAAAGAAATTAAAAATATGAAATTTATTTTAGATAAAGAAAATTACAATAAATTTTATTCTAACGACTTTTCAAATGAATTTTTAAGAAATAATCCAACATCAAATGTTAAAAAATAAGTGTTTATAACAAAGGAGAAAAAATATGGACAAACAATGTAAAGGTTATGTGAGTTTTGTATTACATGCTCACTTACCTTTTGTACATCACCCTGAAAGTGAAAATTATTTAGAAGAACAATGGCTTTTTGAAGCAATTTCAGAAACATATATTCCATTGCTTTTAAATTTTAAAAAATTAGAAGAAGAAAAAGTAGATTTTAGAATAACAATGTCTCTTACACCCCCACTTCTTTCAATGTTAAGTAATAAATTATTACAAAAAAGATATATTAAATATTTAAAACAACATATAGAACTATGTAAAAAAGAATTAAAAAGAACTGCTTATGATAAAAGGCTTAACGAATTATCTAAATATTATTATGATAGATATTCAAATGATTTACATGTTTTTAAAGATATATATAATTGTGATATAATTAGTGGTTTCAAATATTTTCAAGATATTGGTGTATTAGAAATTATAACATGTGGTGCAACACATGGTTTCTTCCCTATTTTATATGTTAATGAAAAAACAGTTAAAGCCCAAATTGCAGTTGGAGTTGAAACATATAAAAAATTCTTTGGTAAAGCTCCTAGAGGAATATGGCTTCCAGAATGTGGATATATACCAGAAGCAGATAAATATTTAAGAGAATTTGGCATTGAATATGTTATAACAGAAACACATGGAATATTGTATGCAAATCCAACACCTATATATGGAACTTATGCACCAATAGTATCTCCAGAAGGAGTAATTGCATTTGGTCGTGATATTGAATCTTCAAGACAAGTTTGGAGTTCTATAAATGGATATCCCGGAGATTATAATTATAGAGAGTTTTATAGAGATATTGGATATGATGCAGATTATGAATATATAAAACCTTATATAGCACATAATGGTGTAAGAGTTCAAACTGGCATAAAATATCATAGAATAACTGGTGATACTGAATATAAAGATTATTATAATCCTAGATGGGCATTAGATTCTGTTGAAAAACAAGCAGGTCATTTTTTTGATAGTAGACAAAAACAAATAACAGATTTATCTTCAAAAATGGATAGCCCACCTATTGTTCTATGTCCTTATGATGCAGAATTGTTTGGTCATTGGTGGTATGAAGGTCCTGACTGGTTATATGTTTTATTTAAAAAAATTTTTTATGATAAATGTGATTATAAATTAATAACACCTAGCGAATATATAGATAAATATCCAAATATTCAAGTTTCTACCCCATGTCGTTCAAGTTGGGGTGCAAATGGTTATAACGGAGTTTGGTTAAATGAATTAAATGATTATATCCATAGACACCTACATACTGCTGGTGATAGAATGGTTGAACTTGCTCAAACATTTCCAAATGAAAAAAATAAATTAAAAAAACAAGCATTAAATCAATGTGCAAGAGAACTTCTATTAGCACAAAGTAGTGACTGGTTATTTATAATAACTAATGGTACTATGGTCGATTATGCTAAAAAAAGAGTTAAAGATCATATTGGTAGATTTACAAAGTTATATGAACAAATAAAGTCAAATAATATTGACGAAAAGTTTTTGAAAGATATTTATAGCAAAGATAAAATTTTTGAAGATATTGATTATATGATTTATTATTAATACAAGTTTCACAAAATCCTTTCATTGAATAAAATAATGTATATCTAGACTATTTTTAGTAGATAATATACATATATTTAATTTTTTGAAAGGAGTTTTTTTAATGAAAACATTATGCATAAAAATTAATAACAAAAAAATCATAAATTATCTACTTGATAGTTATACGCATATAGATTCAAATTATGTATATGTTTCAAATAATATTTTTAAGAACTATGAAAATGTTATAATACACTATGTTGGACCTGATGAAAAATATTTTAATGATTTATTTTGTAAAATTTTAACAGACTGCATATTGTTTTTTTATGAAGAAAAAATTTTAAAACATTTAATAAACTATAACTACTTTTATTTTAATGATATTGAAAAAAGACAAATTTTAAATTTTTGTTTTAATTATTTAGATAATAATGAAGAAAATCAAACAACGTTATGCAAAAAAAATATATATCGTTCAATTCATGAATACATTAAAGATAACAAATGCATTATTCTAGATGGGTTTATAACATTTAGATTAAAAAAATATATAAAAATTTTAGATAAAATAGTTGATAATTCAGTTAATAGATTTTTAATAGAACGTGAATATGCTGAATTTATACAAATATTAAAATTATATGTTAATTCAAGTGAAGCACAAATACCACTTATTCATTTAATATACACACATTCTGAAACAATATTATTAGACGAAAATAAAAATATAATATCTACAAATGACAGTATTTTTAAAGCAAAATATTTATCAGATATTTCATTTTCTTCAAATGATTATGCTTTAAATACTTTACTAAATTTAATTCCAGATAGAATAATTATTCATTTAGTTGATACTTATGAAGACGAATTTATAAATACATTAAAATTAATTTTTGAAGATAGAATTTTAATTTGTGATGACTGTAATATTTGTAAACTATATAAACTTAATATTACAATATAAATGGTAATTTTTTTATGCATATTTTCCTTTAAAAATTAAATACTAAATTTAGTTTCAAACAACTAAAATTTTAAATGTAGGAGGAAAATTATGACTAAGAAAATTTTATTAATTTTAGCAATTGTACTTTCTTTTACAACAAGTTTAGTATTTGCAGAAACTAACGATATGTTAACAAATGCTGGAAATAGCGTAAAAAACGTAGTTAGCGATATTGGAAACGGTATAAAAGATGGTGCAGAAGGCATAAGAAATGGTGTCGAAGATGTTGGAAATGGAATATCTGGTACAATGAGAGATGACAATGCAACAGGTATGGATAATACAGATAATAATACAAACGATAGAACTCAAATGGGAACAACAAATGGTAATGGTGATTATTCAGCTACAAGAACTGCTGCAACAGCAAATGTAAATACTAGCAATACATTAACTTGGACATGGTTTATATTAGCAGTTGCTACAATAATAATTGTTGGTTTAGTTTGGTACTATGGAACACAAAATGAAAATAGAACAAACTCAAATACAAATCAACACTAGTTTAAAAAAAGAAAATCATTTTAGTTTTAAATGATTTTCTTTTTTTATTACATTAACTATATTTATTTTTAATTATATCTCAGGAGTTTTATATATATTTTTCGAAAGAAAAGTTAGTTTACTGATTAATTGTTTTTAACTCACGTCTTATTTTCATTTCTGCATCCTTTTTAGCCATATCTTGACGTTTATCATATAAATTTTTACCTTTGCCTATTCCCAATTCCATTTTTACAAAATTTCTTTTGAAATATAAACTAATTGGAATTAAAGAAAAACCTTTTTGTTTAATTTGCCCATATAATTTATTTAATTCACGTTTATTTAATAATAATTTTCTATCTCTTAAAGGATCTTTATTAAATATATTTCCATGTTCATAGTTGCTTATATGCATTCCATATACATAAGCCTCTCCATTTTTTATATTCACATAACTATCTTTTAAATTAACTTTTCCCTCACGGATTGATTTTATTTCTGTACCAGTAAGAACTATTCCTGCTTCTAATGTATCAATTATATTATAATTATGCCTTGCAACAGGATTTTTTGCAATTACATTTGACATATTTAAAATCCCTCCTATCCTCTTTTTTCATATATCTTGTATAAATTAAATTTCATAACAATATATATTTACAATTTACATTTTGTTACTAGAACCAAATACATCTCTAATTTTATGTTGTACTATTTCTGTAATTAAATCTCTTGCAGGTGCTAAATATTTTCTTGGATCAAAAACTTCTGGATTTTCTGCAAAAACTTTTCTTATACCTGCTGTCATTGCTAATCTTAAATCTGTATCTACATTTATTTTTGAAACTCCTGAAATACTTGCTTCATGTAATATTTCGTCAGGAACACCTTTTGCCCCCGGTATATTTCCACCATATTTATTGCACATTTCTACTAACTCTGGTATTACAGTTGATGCTCCATGTAATACTATTGGTGTATTAGGAATTCTTTCTTTTACTTTTTGCAAAATATCAAATCTAAGTTTTGCTTCACCTTTAAATTTATATGCACCATGACTTGTTCCTATTGCTATTGCTAATGAATCACAACCTGTTCTTTTAACAAATTCTTCTGCCTCTGCGGGGTCAGTATACATAGCATCACTAGATGCAACATTAACATCGTCTTCAATTCCTGCTAATTTACCTAATTCTGCCTCTACTACAACTCCTCTTTCATGTGCATAATCAACTACTTTTTTAGTTAATTCCACATTTTCTTCAAAACTGTATTTAGAACCATCTATCATAACAGATGTAAAACCTGCATCAATACATGATTTACATGTTTCAAAATCAGGTCCATGGTCTAAATGCATTACTATTGGAATATTAGTTTCAGAAATTGCAGCCTCAACCATTTTCATTAAATAATTTGGTCTTGCATATTTTATTGCACTGCTAGATGCTTGTAAAATTACTGGTGAATTTTCTTTACTTGCAGCATCAACAATTCCTTGAATAATTTCCATATTATTTACATTAAATGCACCTATTGCAAATTTTTCCTTCATAGATTTTTCAAACATTTCCTTTGTTGTTACTAAACTCATAAAATTTCCTTCCTTTCATATTTATACTTTTTATATACATTACTATTGAATTATACTATAAAAATTTTTAAATGTATACCCTTCATCTCTTAAATATTGAATAATTTGTGGTAATAATTCATAGGTTAAAATTTTATCTCCCGCATCATGCATTAAAATTACTACACTATTTTTACCATTTGTTGTATTAACTAATTCTTCAAACATTTGCTCCTTAGTTAAATTTTCACCAGTTGCATCACTAGTTAAAGCATTCCAATCTACATAAGCAATATTATTTTCTTCTAAAACAGTTTTAGCCTGTGATTTTAAGCTGTTATATTTTCCACCAGTTGATCCACCAGGAAATCTAAATAGAAAACATCTATAATCTTCTATTTCCAATGCTTCTCTAATAGAATTTTCTGTTTTATAATATTCGTCTAATACTGCTTGCGTACTTGAATATATATCTTGATATACATGAGAATATCCATGATTTGCTATATAATGACCTTCTTCATATTCCCTTTTTACAAGTTCAGGATAAAGTTCTACTCTACTTCCTAAAACAAAGAAGGTTGCTTTTATTTTTTCCTCTTTTAATAAATCTAAAATTAAAGGAGTTACTGTTTTAGAAGGTCCATCATCAAATGTTAAATATGCTACTTTTTCTTCTGATTTATATATGTTTTTAACATTTTGTATTCCTATTTCAGTTAAATTAACCTTTGGAATTTCTTCTTTTTCTTCAATTATAATATTTTCATTGATTTCTTCATTTGCCTCATCTATTATATTTTGTTGTTCTACATCATTATATAATTTATTATTTTGATAATCTTTTATTATAAACATTATTGGAATGCATAGTAATAATAAAATTATAATAATGCACATAAATACTTTAAATTTATTAATTTTGGGCTTTATTTCTATTAAATCTAAAATCATATTTATTCTTCCTTTTATAATAAAAATCCAGAAAGTTAAAGAGTTGCAAAAATGCAACTCCATTAGGCATAACTTCAAAAACTTTTCATACAGTATATACTTAATTATACTTTTTTCCAAAACCAATCTAAGCTATTATCAATACTTTTTTTATTTTTATATTTTGTTTCTATATCATCAACCCACATATATGAAATATATGATAAGAATATAAAAATAAAGTCAACTGTTAAGCATTTTGCAAGTGTGCTTGATAAGTATAAATAGGCTTCTGAAATTGTAATTAATTGAATTGTATGAACAACTAATAATGCTACAAACGCTCCTAATAATACTGCCATTATTGCACTTTTCTTTACTTCTTTTGCTAGCAATAACAAACATAATAATATAGCAATTGATGCAATTATTGCAAGCGGTGTTGAAATATCGATTATAAACATATTATTTCCTCCTTTGTTATTTTTTATATTATAATTTTTATTATAATTTATTTTAGCTTTTGTTCAATTAAATTTGCAAGTTCTGTTGCTTTTTTAGTTATATAATCTTTATCTTCGCCTTCAATCATAACTCTAACTAATGGTTCTGTTCCAGATGTTCTAATTAAAACTCTACCATTTCCTTCAAATTCTTTTTCTAACTTTTCTATTTGTAATTTTATTTCTTCGTCTTTATCATAATCATACTTTTTATCTGATGCAACTTTTGCATTTACTAAAACTTGTGGATATATATTTATTATTTTACTTAATTCTGATAATTTTTTCTTTTTTTCTAATAAAACTCTTATTAACATTAATGAAGATAAAATTCCATCACCTGTTGGGTTATAATCTAAGAATATAATATGACCTGACTGTTCTCCACCTAAATTATATCCATTCTTTAACATTTCTTCAAGTACATATCTATCTCCAACTTTTGTTTGTTTTAATTCTATTCCATTAGCATCTGCATATTTTTTTAATCCTAAATTACTCATGACTGTTGCAACAACAGTATCTTTACTTAGCTCGCCTTTTTCTTTTAGATAATTTGACATTATACTTAAAAAGATATCTCCATCAACTTCATTTCCATTTTCGTCAACTGCAAGGCATCTATCTCCATCACCATCATAAGCAATTCCTAAGTCTAATTTATGTTCAACTACTAATTTTTTTAAACCTTCTATATGTGTTGAACCACAATTATTATTAATATTTATACCATCTGGATTATTGTTTATAATCTCACAATTTATTCCTAAATCTTTAAAAATTCTTTCTGCTAATTTATATGTTGCACCATTTGCAACATCTATACCAATTTTAAATTCTTTATCACTATTTTTTGCAATATCTTCTTTAAATATACCTTCTATGAAATTAATATATTCTTCAAGATATTCTGGTGTATATTCAGATACTCCAATTTTATCATTTTTTGCTGTTAATTCTTCTAATTTATCTGAATCCATTATTTCTTCTATCTCTTCTTCAATTTCATCAGGTATTTTCATTCCTTTGTTACTAAAATATTTTACACCATTAAATTCATAAGTATTATGTGATGCAGAAATTACAACACTTGCATCTGCATTTAATTTTTTAGTTAAATAAGCAACTGATGGTGTAGATGCTACACCTATTAATTTTACATTTGCACCATAACTTAAAAATCCTGCAACCATTGCACTTTCTATTAATGTTCCTGAAATTCTTGTATCTCTACCAATTAATATTGTAGGTGATGTATTTCCATGTTTTGATAAAACATAAGCACCTGCTTTTGCAACTCTATATACTAATAATGGTGATAATTCTGTATTTGCAATTCTTCTTATTCCATCTGTACCAAAATACTTCCTCATTTTGTTAATTCCTCCTAAAAAATTTTGAAAAATTTTCTTTAATTCTTATTGGTTGTTCTGTTGCTATTTCTTCATTATTTATTATTTTTCTTGGATTTATTTCTGTTAATAATTTAAATTCTTGTTTTGTTATAACCTTTTTTAATTCTTCTATTATATTATTCATATTTGCATATATTGTATTTTGTCTATGATTATCTGAACCAAAAAAATGTATCATATTACTTTGTAATAATTTTTTTACAGTTTTCTTTGCTTCATTTCCATAATATCCTGTAATACTTGCAATATTACTTTGAAATAATACTCCCATTTCAATATAATCTATTAAAATGTTTGGATCTTTTTGTACAAATGCATATCTTTCAGGATGTGCTATAATTGGTACTAAATCCATTGAAATTAATTCAAATATTATTTCATTTAAATACACTGTTTTTGTATTCATTGGTAATTCAAAAAGAACATATCTCGAATTGTTTAAAGTGCATATTGTACCATTTTTTATATTTTCACACATAGTTTGTGATACAAATATTTCTGCCCCAGGATATAAATTTATATTGATATCTTTCTTTTTTATACCTTCATTTAATGCTAATGCCCATGCTTGTCTATCTGTTTTATTTAATTCATAATGGTCTTCTATAAAATGTGATGTTAATATTATGTCTGTATAACCAGCATCTTGTGCTTCTTTTAAAATATTAAATGTTTCTTCAATACTTTTTGATCCATCATCTGCTTGTGGAATTATATGCGAATGTATGTCTATCATATATTTTCACCTTATTTTACTTTTTATTTTCATCATTTAAATATGAGTTTATTTGTTTTAATAATTCTTGCGTTTTTTCCATTGGAACATAATTATCATTTGACTTGTAATTATCATTTGGTCTGTTATTATTATTTGGTTTATAATTATCATTTGACTTGTAATTATTATTTTCATTTTTTGGTTGTGTATTATTTTGATTTTCATACTTATGTTCTACATTATTTCTATTTTCACTTTGAGAACTTTTAACAGTATGTTCATTATTTTCATTATCTTCATTATTTAATAATTTTTTGATTGAACTTCCTTTTTTATTGCTTTCTACATTTGTCATTCTTCCTGCTTTGCTTCCATAATAGTAAGCATCTTCATATCTTTTTGCAGTCATTGGCACTTTATTTAAAACTACACCTGCTATTTTTCCACCAACATTTTCAATACCTTTTTTAACTTTATCTAAATTTTCTATTTTAGTTTCATTACATGAAGTTACTATTATTGTTGAATCTACAAATCTTGATAATATTATGGCATCAGTAACTAATAAACTTGGTGTTCCATCAAATATAACTACATCAGACATTTTCTTTAATTGTTTTACCATTTCTGATGCTTTATCTGAAACTAATAATTCAGAAGGGTTTGGTGGTACGTTTCCTGATGGTATGAAAAATAAATTATCTATTTCTGTTTCTCTAATATAGTCTACAATATTGTTTCTATTGCTATCAACTGCTTCAACTCCTGATAAATAATTTGAAAGCCCCGGTTTTGGTGGTACATTAAATAAATGATATAATCTACCTTTTCTCATATCAGCATCTACTAATATTACTCTTTTTCCTGCTTGTGCAAATATTATTGCTAAATTTGCTGATACCCAACTTTTTCCCTCTCCCGGTAATGTACTTGTTACAACTATTGTTTTTAATTCTTTACTTGTTGTCATGAATTGTATATTTGTTCTTAATGTTCTAAATATTTCAGATATAGGAGATTTAGGATCTCTTTGTACAATTAATTCCTTTTTCATTTTATTTTCTTCCTCCTTTTTTCATTGGAATATCTGATTCATATAATGGTATTTCTGCTAAAACAGTTAATTTAACATGTTTTTCAATATCATCTTGTGTTTTTATTGTTGTATCTAACATATTTGCTAAAAGTGCATAAACAACTGCAACAACAACACCAATAAATGCTGCTACCATAATATCTCTTGAATGATTAACATTATCTGGTGTATAATTTGGAACTGCAATATCAATTACTTTAATATTTTGTATATTGTATGTATCTGCTACTAATTCTGAAAACACTTTTGCAACTTCATTTGTTATTTTTGCTGCTTTTTCTGGATCTTCATGTACAACAGATAAATGTAACATTTCTGAGTCTTCTTTTAAAGCGATTGAAACATCAATTTTTTCCTTTAAATCCATTCCTAAATTTTGTTTTACTTGATTTAATATATTATCACTTACAACCATCTCTTTATATGTTGATAATAATTTTTGATTTAAAGTAAGGTCTGCTTGTGTAATAGCATCTGAATTTGTATTATTTGAATCTGTTGTTTCTATTTTTGCTAATATTAACTTTGTTGTAGATCTATATTTAGGTGTTACCATTGTTAAAGTATATACTATACCTATAAGTATAAATAAAATTATAATTGCTATCATATATATTTTTCTATTCCAAAATATATTAAAAAGTTCTTTTAAATCTAACTCTTCCACTTTTTTTCCTCCAATATTTTTACATTTGTTTTTTACTTTTCTATTATATATTAAATTATACATTTTTTGCAATAGTTTTTTAAAATTTACTATAAATAATTTTTTACCTCATTTATAATTTTTTGTTTTGCTTGTTCTAATGAATATTGTAGTAGACAACCTGCTGCTCTTGGGTGTCCTCCACCACCAAACATTAGACATACATCAGATACATTAACATAGTCATTAGAACGTAAAGAAACCTTAAAACCTTTTTCAGTTTCATGTAATAATATAGAAACTTCTACTCCTTCTATATCTCTTCCAATTTCCACTAGTCCTTCATGGTCTCCGCTTTCTGCTCCAACCTTTAATTCGTCTTCTTCTGTAATATATGTAAATGCTATTTTATTATTTTCTAAAAATTCTAACCTATCTATTACTAATTTTTGTAATTCAAAATGTGGCATTGACTTTATTTGCAATACTTTTCTATAAACTTCTGAAACATTAACTCCTATATTTAAAAGCCATGCAGTAAATTCAAATGTTTCTGCATTTACTCCTGAATATTGAAATCCACCCGTATCTGTTATTATTCCTGTTAAAAGACAAGTTCCAATTTCTTTTGTAATTTCAACCTTTAAAAAATTTAAAACTACAACTAGAATTTGTGCACATGCAGGACTTACTGGGTCAACATAGTTTAAATCTGCAAACATTTTATTACTTCCATGATGGTCTATATTAATTGTTTTATTTGCTTCTTCAAATATTTTTCCTGTATCATTTAATCTTTTTAAGTCTGCACAATCTAATGAGATTACTAAATCATAATTTAAATTATCTGCTTCATTTTTTATTTCACTTACACCCGGTAAAAATCTATATGCTCTTGGAACTTCTGGTATTATTAAATCTACCCCTTTATTCATTTGTTTTAAGGCTAAAAACATTGCAAGACTTGTTCCAATTGCATCTCCATCAGGACTTTCATGTGTCAAAATTGCTATATTTTTTGCTACTTTTATTTCTTCTGCAATATTATCTAATGTCATAGTATTCAACCCTTTCTCAATATAGATTTATTTTTCTTTTCCAAATCCTATTTCTTTTAATATAGAGTCAATTTTTGCTCCATATTCTAATGAATCATCAAGTTCAAATATAATTTCAGGAGTAATTCTTAAATTAATTCTTTTGGCTAATTCTGTTCTTATAAAACCAGAAGATTTTTTTAAGTTTGCTAATGTTTCTTTTATATTTTTTGAATTTAAAATACTAACATATACTTTTGCGTATTTTAAATCTGGTGTAATTTTTGCTTTTGTTACACTAATTAATCCTGTAACTTTTGGATTTTTTAATTCAAAAGTTATTATATTACTAATTTCTTTTTTTAATTCCTCGTTTATTCTATTAAAACGATTATTATTTTTATGCATTATTAACTTCCTCCATAACGTATACTTCTAATGTATCTTCTTCCATTAAATCATTAAATTTATCTATTTGAATACCACATTCATATCCAGTTGTAACTTCTTTAACATCATCTTTAAATCTTTTTAATGATACTAATTTACCATCATGTATTACTACATTATTTCTTATTACTCTAATACCTGCATTTCTAGTAATTTTACCATCTGTTACATAGCATCCTGCTATTGTTCCTACATTAGATACTTTAAATGTTTGTCTAATTACTGCAGTTCCTATAACTTTTTCTTGATATGTTGGCTCTAACATTCCTTTCATTGCAGCTTCAATGTCTTCTATTGCTTGGTATATTATAGAATATTGTTTTATCTCTACTTCTTCTTTTTCTGCCATTTCTCTTGCCATTGGTTCAGGACGTACATTAAATGCAATTATTATTGCGTTTGATACTTTTGCTAATGTAACATCAGATTCTGTAACTCCACCTACATTTGCATGTATAACTTTAACTTCAACTTCATTATTAGATAATTTTTCTAAACTTTGTTCAACTGCCTCAACAGAGCCTTGTACATCTGCTTTTACAATTAAATTTAATTGTTTTAATTTACCTTTTTCAATTTGGCTAAATAAATCATTTAATGTAACTCTTGATATTTTATTTATAGATTTTTCTCTTGCTTGGATTCTTCTTCTTTCTATTAAGTGTTTTGCAGTTTTTTCATCTTTAACTTCATAGAAAGTTTCTCCAACTTCTGGTACTTCTGTTAAACCAACAATTTCAACTGGTGTAGATGGTCCTGCTTTTTTTACTTTCTTTCCTTTTTCATTTGTCATTGCTCTAATTCTACCTATAACAGACCCTACAACAATTGTATCTCCAATATCAAGTGTTCCTCTTTGTACTAATGCTGTTACAATTGTTCCTTTTGTTTTATCTAATCTTGCTTCAATTACAACACCTTTTGCTTGTTTATTTGGATTTGCTTTTAATTCTTTCATATCTGCAACTAATAATACCATTTCAAGTAAAGTATCTATATTTATTTTTTTCTTTGCAGAAATAGGTACAAAAATAGTATCTCCGCCCCATTCTTCTGGAACTAAATCATATTTCATTAATTCTTGTTTTACTTTTTCAATATTTGCACCTTCAACATCTATTTTATTTATTGCAACTATAATTGGAATACCAGCAGCTTTAGCATGATTAATTGCTTCAACTGTTTGTGGCATTACACCATCATTTGCTGCAACAACTAATATTGCTATATCTGTTACTTGTGCTCCTCTTGCTCTCATACTTGTAAATGCTTCGTGTCCCGGTGTATCTAAAAATGTTATTTCTCTACCATTTATTTCAACTTTATATGCACCAATATGTTGTGTAATTCCTCCTGCTTCACCTTCTATTACATTTGTTTGTCTAATAGCATCTAAAAGTGATGTTTTACCATGGTCAACGTGTCCCATAACAACAATAACTGGTGGTCTTGGTTGTAGATCTTCCTCTGCATCCTCTGTATCGTCAAATAATATATCTTCTTCTGTTACTACTTCTTTTTTATTTGCAGTAATACCAAATTCTTGTGCTATTAAAAAGGCAGTATCAAAATCTATTTCATTATTTATTGTTGCTAAAATTCCATAACCTAATAATTTTTTTATAACTTCACCTGTTGTTTTCTTTATTTCTGCTGCAAAGTCTTTTACTGTTATAGATTCTGGTATTGTTATTTCAGTTAATTGGAATATTTTTTGTTTATTACGTTCTTCATCATTTTTTGAATTTTTTCTTTTATTTTTTCTTCCTCTTTCAGTTGTTAAATCATAATAATCTAACATTCCACCTTCTGAATCATTAAACATGTGAGAAAGTCTACTTTCTTGTTTTAGACCTTTTAATTTTCCCTCGTTAATATCATATTGGTTTGATTTTTTAGATTTATTCTTTTTAGTAGTTCTATTTTCGTCAAATCTATTATTTTTTTGTTTGTCTATTGCTTTATTATTATATTCTCTAACACTTTCTTTCTCAACGATATCAGATGCCATAATATTTTTTATATTTTTTTCAATACCCTTTTCGTCAAGTGGTCTTCTATTAAAATTATTATTTCTATTTTGTCTAAAATTATTATCTTTATTATAATTTTGAGAATTATTGTTATTTTTAAAGTTATTTCCTTTAAAATTATTATTTTCTGTATGATTTCTATTATCATTATTTCTTCTATTTTCAAAATTATTATTTTTCCAATTTGGTTTGTTATTTCTAAAATCTCTTTTTTCAAAATTATTATCATTATCAAATTGTTTCTTATTATTTGGTTTGTTTTCTACATTTTGATTTACATTTTCTTGTTTTATTTCTGTAACTTCTTCCTTTTTTTCTTCAACTATTTTTTCAGTAGTTTTATCTTTATTTAATCCAAATAATTCGCTAACAGTAAGTGGTTTAGTTGCTTTATTTCTGTAAACTATATTATAGTCTTTATTAGTATTTCTCTCCACAAAACCAACATGTTTATTTTTTTCTTCTTCTTGTTTTTTTATTTTTTCTTGCTCAATTTGTTTTTCTTCCTCAGATATTATTACTTCTCTTCTAATAATTACTGGTGTTTCTGTTTTTTCTTCCTTTTTTTCTTTTTTATTTTTCTTATCTTTTTCTTCTTTTTTTGAAGTTTTATTTTCACTTATTTTAGTATTTTTTGCTTCTCCTTCTTTTATACTTTTTTCAATCATAGAAGCCTCATTATCTTCTATTGAACTTAAATGATTTTTTACTTCAATTTTTAATTTTTTTGCTATATCAATTACTTCTTTACTTGACATATCTAATTTTTTTGCTAATTCATATATTTTTAATTTACCCAATAATTTCACCCCCATTATTTTTTAAAATCTATTAAATTTTTTATTATTATTTTTCACTAATTACACCTCTTAAATTTTCGTAAATATTTTCATCTATTTTACATGAAAAACTTTTTTCTAATTTTCTTTTTTTCTTTGCATTTTCTAAACAAGCAATATTATTACAAATATATGCTCCTCTTCCCTGCATTTTACCTGTATTATCTATTTTAATAATACCATTTTTATCTTTTACTATTCTTATTAAATCATTTTTATTTTTCTTTGTATTACAACCTATACATGTTCTTTGTAATATATCACTCATATTTATTCCTCAACATTTGAATTATTTTGATTTTGTATCATTTCTCTAAATTGAGTTTCTGATTTAATATCTATTTTCCAATTTGTTAATTTTGCAGCAAGTCTTGCATTTTGACCTGCTTTTCCTATTGCAAGTGATAATTGATCATCTGGTACTATTACTTGTGCAAATTTTTCTTCTGGTTTTACATCTATTGCCATAACTTGTGCAGGTAATAATGCAGAAGCAATATATGTTGATGGCTCTTCATTCCACTCTATAACATCAATTTTTTCACCACTTAATTCATTTATTATGTTTTGTATTCTAACTCCCCTTTGACCTACACATGAACCTACTGGATCTATATTTGGATTTTCTGAATATACTGCTACTTTACATCTACTACCCGGATCACGTGCTACACTCTTTATTTGTATAACTCCTTCATATATTTCTGGTATTTCAAATTCAAATAATTTTTTTACAAATTCTCCTGATGCTCTTGATATTATTGCTTGTGGTATTCCTTTATTTCCTCTAACAACATCTAGTACATATCCTTTAACTTTATCGTTAACTTTATATTTTTCAGTAGGAATTTGTTCTTTTATTGGCATTATTCCTTCTAGTTTTCCAAGGTCTATAATTAGAACTCCTGTATCTGCTTTTTGTACTATTCCTGAAATAATTTCTCCTTTTCTATCATTAAATTCTGTGTATACTATATTTCTTTCTGCTTCTCTTAATTTTTGAATTATAACTTGTTTTGCAGTTTGTGCTGCAATTCTACCAAAGTTTTTTGGTGTTAATTCAACTTCAACTGTATCTCCAATTTTTAGTTTTTTACTTATTTCTTTTGCTCCATTTAATGATATTTGTAAATTTGGTTCTTCTACTGCTTCTACTACTTCTTTTATAGAGTATATATGTGTTTCACCTGTTTTTTTATCAATTTCAACCTTAACATTTTCACTTGCATCAAAGTTTCTTTTATATGCCGTTACTAATGCAGTTTCTATCGCTTCTATTATATATTCTTTTTTTATTCCTTTTTCTTTTTCTAATTCTTCTAACGCAATTATTAGTTCTTTATTATCAATTCCTTTCATTTTTTCCTCCCTTATTTTTATTATAATTACCAGTTATATACTGATTTTATTTGTGAAATATTTTTTCTTGGTATAGTTTGTTCTTCTAAATAAATATTTCCATTATCATATTTATTTAATATACCTTTTATACTTTTTTTACCTTCTATTGCTTTAAATAGTTTTATTTCTATTTCTTTTCCTATGTTTTCTTGTAGATGCTTATCTTTTCTTATATTTCTTTCTACCCCCGGAGACGATACTTCTAAATAGTATTGTTCTTTTATGTAATCTGCCTCGTCTAATATATCTGTAATAGCATTATTGACAGTTTCGCAATCATTTAAATCAATTCCGTGTATTTTTATCTATATATATTCTTAAATAGTAATCTTTTCCTTCTTTTGAATATTCAACATCATATAGTTCATATCCTAATTTTGTTATTATTGGCTCTATTAAGTTTTGAACTTTTTCTTCTATGTTTGCCATTATACCTCCTTTACAATTTTAAAGAGTGGAATTTGTTTCCACTCTTCTCATTCTCATTATGTTGTAAATATTATATGCTCTAAATTGCCAATTGTCAATAGTTTTTTATATTTTTTTATTATATTTTATATTAATATTGAATATATTAATTTTCTATGTTATAATCACAAATGTAAGCATTCATTTTTCTAGGAATATTAATTTTATTCCTATACAAAACTCCATGGAGGTAAGCATTATGAGTAAACACACCAAATTTTCCACCAAAACTTTTGACCAAGAAAAAATGCAAAAATGTATATGCATTTTATGTCCACATTCTAATGTGTGTGATTTAAAAAATGCTGTGGATCATACTGATCCAGATAATCTTTGCGAAGTACAATTAGGAGATGATATTATTGGTCACAACAATATTGAAGTAACTGCTCTTTATGAATGGTACTTTGGAGCAAACTCTAAACGGCTTTAAACCTCAATGAGATTTCATTTCAATTAATGAAATCAAAAAATCTCTCAAATTTTTTGAGAGATTTTTTTAATTAATATTGTCTACCCCATATTACCATTTTTTCCGCTTTTTTACCACAACATACACAAGTATCTGATAAATGTTCTTGTTCAAAAGGTATGCATCTTGAATGTGCACCTGTAAGTTCTTTTATTTTATTTTCACATTCAACATCTCCACACCACATTGTTTTTATATATCCTTGATTTGAGTTTATTTTTTCTTCAAATTCTTCTAATGTTTTTGCAACTGATGTTTTTGAAATATTTCTTTCTTTACAAATATTATATAAATTTTGTTGAATATCATCTAATATACTTTGTAATTTTATATTTAATTCATCTAAATTAATTTCAATTTTTTCATTTGTATCTCTTCTAACTATAACACATTTATTATTTTCTATATCTCTTGGACCTAATTCTATTCTAATTGGTACTCCTCTCATTTCCCAATCATTAAATTTATATCCCGGAGAATATTGTTCTCTAACATCTAATTCAACTCTATAATTATCTTTTAAACTATTAAATAATTCTTCTGCTTTTTCTTTAACTCCTTCTTTATGCATTGCAACAGGTACTATAACTATTTGTATTGGTGCAATTTTTGGTGGTAATTTTAAGCCTCTATCATCTCCATGTGCCATTATAATTGCTCCAATTAGTCTTGTACTAATTCCCCAAGATGTTTGATATGCATATTCTTCTTTGCCATCTCTATTTTGAAATTTTATTTCAAATGGTTTTGTAAAATTTTGTCCAAAATAATGTGATGTTCCTGCTTGTAATGCTCTACCATCATGCATTAAAGTTTCTACTGTATATGTACTTTCTGCTCCTGCAAATTTTTCTTTTTCTGTTTTTTCTCCTTTTAAAACAGGTATTGCAAGATATTCTTCAATTATTTTTTCATAAATATCTAGCATTTGTAATGTTCTTTCTTTTGCTTCTTCTGCTGTTTCATGTATTGTATGTCCTTCTTGCCATAAAAATTCTCTTGAACGTAAAAATGGTCTTGTTTCTTTTTCCCATCTTAATACATT
>CANRES010000009.1 GCA_947629625.1 uncultured Clostridia bacterium
CAACTTTGTTTATATGTTAGTAATACCATTACGCATATAAATAAATTGGCTCTTTTTGTGTTTTAAGATTAGTTTTATAATTTTATGTTTAATTAGTTTTAAATTGTTTAGTAATTAAATATAAAAAAGTTCATTTCGCTTCTCAACATAACTACGTAATAATTTGTAATTAAATTTAATGAGCCTCTTTCGCTGCTCTTGTAAATTTTTAAAAATTTACAAGCCATCGAACATCCCTCATTAAATTCAATAACAAATTTTAACTTGTGATGTTTCCAACGCTTCAATTTACTTTTTTATAGTTTAATTACTAAACATGTGAAAACGAAAGAAAAACAAAATAAAAATTTTAAAGGAGGAGTTAAAAAAAATGAAAGGAAAAAATTTAAAAGAAAGAGGTATAACGCTAATTGCGTTAGTAATAACAATAATAGTATTGTTGATATTAGCAGGGGTAACATTAAGTATAGTGTTACATACAGGAATAATAGACAATTCACAAAAAGCAGTAGACACATATCAAGCACAAGCAAAAAATGAAACAGAAACAATGGATTATCTTCAAGATAAGTTTGGTATATATATATCATATTTAGATAATATAAATGGTACAGAAAATAAAAAAATGATTGAAGATGAAGATGTGGGTTATACATACTATAATCCAGTAGTACCAGTAGGATTTAAAGCAGTAAATACAGAAAATGCAAGTTGGAAAGTCGTAGAAGATAAAGAATTAGGAAAAGTAGTACAAGGCTGGAATAGTGGACTTGTAATTGAGGATAAAGACGGAAATCAATTTGTGTGGGTACCAGCAAAATTAGAAGGTGAAGGAAATGACGATTTAGTAGAATATAAAAAAACACTAGGAACAAATAATATGAGTTTAACAGAAGACAATTTTTCAACAACAATTACAGATGATACTAACAAATTACCAGAAGGAATAGATAGTGAAGAATCACAAATAGGAACATATGGAGGATTTTATATAGCAAGATATGAAGCAGGAATATCAGAAGATATGATACAAGAAATTAATGATATAAATAAAAAAAATACAAAAGGTGAACCCGTAAGTAAAAAAAATCAAGTGCCATGGAACAAGATAGATTATACAAAAGCAAAAGAAAATGCAGAGAGCATGTATACAGGAGATAAAGTAAAAAGTGGATTATTAACAGGAAAAATGTGGGATACAACGTTACAATGGTTATTAAAAACAAATGTAGTAACAGATTATGAAATAAATCAAGATAGTACAAGTTGGGGAAATTATAGAACAGCAGAAGTACCAGGAATAACATCATATTCAAAATGGGAAGGATACTATTTGACAGGCGCAAAATGGGAAAATAAAAATGAAACAAAACTAAGTGGAACAGAGTTAACAGCAGAATATAATTGGTTATTAAAAACAGGAAATACAGAATATACAAAAAGAAACAATATATATGATTTAGCAGGAAATGTATGGGAATGGACAACAGAAAAATTTGTGAAACCTAATGATTCATATTGCCCTGTGTTGCGTGGTGGAAGTTTCGAACTTGGTGGTCGGTAATACAGCAAGTTATCGTAGTAACGATGTTGAAACTACCCAATATAGTAACGTAGGTTTTAGAGTAGGGCTTTTCATAAAAGTATAGGAGAGTATGAGAGTATAAATCAACTGTGTAAATTCAAAAAAATAAAATTTTTGAATTGCACAGTTTTTTTGTGTGGAAAGAAATATAAAATGTATTTTAGAAGATTGATTTAAAAAAGGAAGTTAGAAAGAAGTAATATAGAAAATAAAACTATATTACTTCTTTTAATATGTTTTATTTAGAATTGAGCACTTTCCAAATTTTGAAATTTTGTCGACACTGTCGAAAAAATTAAGTTTACCATAAACGTCTATACTACTTTATTAAAATTCCCGTTAGTAAAATTATCACCAACAAGTCTAGTATTATTTTTAACATTATCAATAATAACATTAATTTCATCAATATCTTCATCTAAGATATCAATTCTAAAATTATTAACATTTAAGCCATTTACATCAAGAAAAGTAGTTTTACTATTATAAATAGTTGTTATAGTTTGAATATTATCTGGAACAACTTTAAATAAAAACCCTTTTCTATCTTTCAAAAATAACTTATTAGAATTTAAACAAGATTTTTCACATTCTGGATAACACTGATTAGCATTACCTAGTAAACAATAATTAGAATTCATTACAGGCAAATTACCATACACAATCAGTTCTGTATTAAAAATTTTAGAAAAATCTTGTACGTCATTTTTATTTAATTCAGGAGATAAAGTAATAGTTTTAACATTATTATTTAAAAGTTCATTAGCAGTTATATTATTAAAAACATTTAAAGTATAATTAGAAATAATTTCATAATTATTAATAAAATTTTTTAATAAAATCAAATCACCTAAGTTAGATATAACAAAACCTTTAATATTTAACGAATTTAAGGCGTTGTTAATGTTATTAATAAATAGATTTCTATAATTATCTCTAATAATAGTAGGCATATAGATATAAATATTAAAACTATTAGATAAATTCTTTAAAACATCAATATAATTTTTATTACAGAAATATTTTAAAGGAATATACAATTTATCTACATTAGTTAATTTAGAATAATCTTTTTTAATATCCAAATTATTTAATAATAGAGAAATTTTATGATTATTAATATCCTCAATTTTCTCAAAATTAGGAATAGTATAAAAAGCAGGTTTACGGTTATATTGTGAAACTATTATATTTTCTAATTCCAATAATGCAGATCTCCTTAATTCATTTAATGCACTAATACTAGGAATATAAAGATTATCATCTAAATTTACAATAATATTTTCAAATTCAAAACAAGTATTATTTGTTTTTGATAATTGTTCAATAATTCTCTCTTTGGTGATAGGTGTTTTTAAAGCAGGAACAGGCATTATTTTAGAAGGTATAGTTACAGAAATTTTAGAATTTTTAGCAAGTGTTACTTTAAAAACTATAGGAGAATTTTCATGTATATCAATTTCACCAATAATTTTATTTTTAACAAATTCTGCACCAGAAAAAGATGGCTTTATACTATTAAATAAATCTTTACTTGATAATTTATATATTTTATCACCTGCTTTAATTTTACCTTTCATACGACCGATTTTTACATATTGATTAGGTTCTGCGGTTGATATATTTTTATTGTCTATCATTAATTCTGAAACGGTATATTGAGAATCTTCTCTTTCAAAAGAAATTGTATCACCAATGCTTAAAGGGTAATTTAAATTTAAAGAAATATGACCTTTATTAGCATTGTAATTTGAAACATTACCAATATAAATTCCCATATTATTTGGTTTATTTTTATAAATTAAATCTTTATTAGATTCATTATTAAGATGACCATCTGAAAAATTTCCACGATTAAAAACCTGCATTAAATCTAATAAATCTTGTTTTTCTATAATATAATCTTCGTTATTTAAAACTTTATTTATATATTTGCGATAAATTTTAGTAACTATTCCAACATATTCAGGAGATTTCATACGACCTTCAATTTTAAAACAACATACACCTGCTTTAATTAATTGAGGTAAAAAGTTTAATCCGCATAAATCTTTTGGACTCAATAAGTAACCTTTATCTATACAAATTGAATCTTTTATTAATTCATAAGGTAACCTACAAGCCTGTGCGCATTTGCCTCTATTACCAGAACGACCACCAACCATACTAGAAAATAAACATTGACCAGAATAAGATATACAAAGGGCGCCATGAATAAAGGTTTCAATTTCTATATTTGAATTTTTGCAAATATATTCTATTTCAGATATAGATAATTCTCTTGATAAAACAATTCTTTTAAAACCTAATTTTTCAGCCTCTAAAACGCCTTCTAAATTATGAATAGTCATTTGAGTGCTAGCGTGAATAGGTAAATTAGGAAAGTTTTGAATTAGAAAAGAAGCAAGACCTAAATCTTGAACAATTATAGCATCAATTCCTAATTCATATGCTTTATTTGCAATTTTTAAAACTTCATCAAATTCATTATTTTTTATTAAAGTATTTAAAGTTAAATGTACTTTCACATTTCTTAAATGAGCATAGTTTATTGCTTTTTCTAAATCTTCTAAATTAAAATTAGTAGCAGAATATCTAGCATTAAAATTTTCAATACCAAGATAAACACTATTTGCACCATTTTGAATTGCAGATATTAAACATTCATAATTTCCAACAGGAGATAATAATTCTATATCATTCATAAATTTTCCCTCACATATTTTTTAAATATTGTAACACAAATTTAAAAATTTTCATACTATATATAAAAAATTAAAGGAGGTAATTTTATGCCAGAGGAATCAAGAAATTGTTGTAATAACAATCCATTAAGCAATATTTTTGGAGGATGTGGTTGTGGAAATGATACAGAAATATTATTCTTTATAATAATATTCTTATTATTATTCACAAGTTTTGGATGTTGCTGTAATGGAAATAGATAACATATTTTAATTTAATACTTAAAAATGCCAAGAAGGTAATAAAAATTACTTTCTTGGCAAAAAAAACTATATAATTATTAAATATATTTACTTAAGCCTATTTTTTGTAGTATTTTTTTCAAAATAATTCTGACACGCTAACGGGTATTCCCCAGCCTCAAAGGGCTGTCAGAAATTATTTTTCAAAAAATATACAAAAAGGCTTAAGAATTTATGTTATCTTAATAATGCAATTTTCATTTAATCAAAAACATTATTTTCTAAAATAGTATATTTTCTAGAATAATCATAAGTTTCTTTATTACTCATATAAACTTGAGATTTATTTTTCTTTAAAAATTCAATAATATTATAAACATCAATCCAAATTTGATTTACACCATCTTTTTGAACCTCATCAAAAATTAATTGAATACCAAAATGTAAATGAGGTACATTAATATTATTAACATTTTCTTTTGTGCTGTAACCTGTCATACCAAGATAACCTATAACATCACCAGCAGTAATTACTTTACCAACATACATATCTTCTGCATAAGGATGGTCTTTTCGTAAATGAGCATAATAATAATATCTTTTATTATCAAAACTACGAATACCAATTCTCCAACCACCATATTGATTCCAACCTAATGCTTCTACAACGCCAGATTCTACTGCAATTATAGGAGTACCAATGTTACCCATTAAATCGTTACCTAAATGAGTACGTTTATAACCATAAGACCTAGAATTTCCAAAATCATCATAATGGCTAAAATTGTAGCCACTTGCAATAGGTAGGAATGCCTTAATACCATATTTTTTTTCATAAGTTGTTATACCATCTGCATTTATTGTTTCAATAGAATATTCTCCAATATATTCACTAAAAATAGCGTTATATGCTTCATAATAAAAAGAGTAATAATTCATATTTTTTGTAATATCTTCTATTTTTTCACCATTTTTTAATCTAGCAACAACATCATCTAAATCTTTAGCTTTAAATTTTTTAAAATCGCCATAATACTTACTAGAAAGATAAGCAATTAATTCAATCCAATTAAGTTTAACTGGTTCATTATTTGTATGAGAAGAAATGTCTAATTTAGAAGTTTTATCTAAAACTGTTGAAGTAACAGAACAATCTACCCATTTAATATAATCTTTTTTATCTTCTTCATTATTATTTGATGCAATAGAGGAATAATTAACAAATATAAATGTTGCGAATAAAATTAATAGTAAAATAAAAGTTATTATAATTATATTTTTTTTATTTAATTTTATGGAATGAATAAACACAAAAATCCACCTCATTTTATTATATTATGAAAAATAAAAAAAAGAATTTTTTAAAAAATTTTATTTTTTTTATTGACAAATACAAACAATTGTTTTATAATATTTGAAATAAAATATATATAGAAGGGATAGATGTAAATGAAAGAAATTAATAATAAATCATTTGAAGATATTAAAAAGATAGATGATAATGGAATAGAGTATTGGAATGCTAGAGAATTACAAACTGTTTTAGATTACAAAGAATGGAGAAAATTTGAAAATGTAATAAACAAAGCAAAAAAAGCATGCAAAAATACTGGAATTAGTGAGTTTGACCATTTTGTCGGCGCCGACAAAATGGTTCAAATTGGTTCAGATGCAAAAAGAAAACAAAAAGATTATAAACTAACTCGTTATGCTTGTTATTTAATAGCACAAAATGGAGATAGTAGAAAAAAGGTAATTGCATTGGCACAAACTTATTTTGCAGTACAAACAAGAAAACAAGAGATTAGGGAAAAAGAATATAGTGAATTAACAGAGGATGAAAAAAGATTTTATCAAAGAGATCTAACAAGAAAAGGAAATTATTCACTTAATCAAACTGCTAAAATAGTTGGAGTTAAAAATTTTGATAAATTTCATAATAGTGGATATAAAGGGTTATATAATGGTGAAACGGCAGATGACATCGCTAAAAGAAAAGGCTTAAGGTATAGAGAAGATATTTTAGATAATATGGGAAGTACGGAACTATGCCAGAAGAATTACCAACACCTAAAAAAAGTTTAAAACAACTTGAAAAGGAAAATAAATATTAAGTAAAATTTTATTAAAAAATTCATTGTAAATTATAAAAAATATGATATAATTCAATAAGTAATTATTACTAAAATTGATTATTATTTAAAAAAGTGTATATAACTATGGTATTATAATTAATGGAGGTTCCTATATGAATAGAACAAAATTAGCAGATAGAGTATTGCCAGAATATACAAAAGGTGAAGAAATATTTAATATGGTATCACACATAGTTGGAGGAGCATTAGGAATAGTAGCAATAGTATTATGTGTAATATTTTCAGCCAAACACAATAATATATATGGCATAATAAGTAGTGCAATATATGGGGCAACCATGATAATACTATACACAATGTCAAGTTTATACCATGGTTTAAGTCCTAAATTAAAAGCAAAAAAAGTATTTCAAGTATTAGACCATTGTGCAATATTTTTACTTATAGCAGGTTCATATACACCATTTGCTTTATGTACATTAAGAGAATATAACGCAGTAACAGGTTGGGTAATTTTTGGAGTGATATGGGCAATGGCAATATTAGGTATAGTATTAAATTCAATAGATTTAAAAAAATATAACATATTTTCAATGATATGTTATTTAGTAATGGGTTGGTGCATTATATTTAAAGTAAATATTTTACCAAAGTTATTAGGAATGACAGGTTTTCTATTATTAATAATAGGTGGAATAGTTTATACAATAGGAGCAGTTTTATATGGGCTTGGTAGAAAACATAAGTATATGCATTCTATTTTTCATTTGTGCATTTTTATAGGTAGTTTACTACAATTTTTCTGTATTTTGTTTTATGTAGTATAGAAATAATAAACTAAATAATCTTTTCAAAAAATTCAGGAGATGAAACATAATTATGAACGAAGCAGTAAAAACAATAAAAGATATATTTGCAGATTATAAAAAGGAAACCAATTTATTAAATTGTAAGATTAATAATATAAATATATTTAAAAAAACAAATAAAATAGTTATGGAAATATACTCAGAAGAAAATATAATACTAAAAGAATTAGTAGATTTTGAGAAATATTTAAAAAATAGATTTTCAATAGATTTTGTAGATACAATTATTAAGTACAGTGATAATGTAATTTTACCAAATATAGAGGAAGAGTGGAAAATTATTGCTGCATATATGGCTAATAGACACCCAATTACAAGACCAATATTATCTGGAAGTGTTGCAGAAATAAAAGATAATTCTATGAATATCATTTTAGCATTTAAAGGTGCAGACATGATGAATTCTAGAAATTTTGATAAAGAATTAGAAGATATAATAAAAAATTTATATGGAAAAACATATAAAATAAAATATATAGAGAAAATAAATGAAGAAGAAATAAGAAAAAATGAAGAAAGAGCATTAGAAGCACAAAAAATTGTTATAAAAAGAGCACAACAAGAAGCACAAGCAGCAATGGAGGCACAAAAAGAAGAAAATAAAAATGATGTAGCAAAATCAGAAGAAAAAAATAATCAAAGTGCAAAAGTAGAAGATAAACAACTTGAAGCACCAGAAGAAGAAAAATCACCAGTAATATTAGGAAGAAATCCAAATATTAAAGAAAATGTAGTAAATGTAGAAGATTTAAATGTAGATAGTGGAAAAGTTGCATTAGTAGGTGAAATTTTAAATACAGATTCAAGAGAATTAAAAAGCGGTAAATTTTTGGTTTCATTTGACCTTTATGATGGAACAAGTACAATAACCTGTAAAGCGTTTGTAGAAGCGGATAAAGTAAAAGGAGTATTAGCAAGATTAAAAGAAGCAAAAGGTGTAAAACTATCTGGAACAGCACAATTTGATCCATTTGCAAAGGAAATAGGAGTAATAGCAAATGTAATTATAGAAACACCGGGAAAGAAAAAAGCAGAAAGAATGGATTTTGCAGAAGAAAAAAGAGTAGAATTACATATGCACACACAAATGAGCCAAATGGATGGAATGACATCTGCAACAGATTTGATAAAAAGAGCAATAAAATGGGGAATGAAATCCATTGCAATTACAGACCATGGAGTTGTACAATCATTTCCAGAAGCACATAAATTGCTAGAAAAAAATAAAGATGCTATAAAAGTAATATATGGTGTAGAAGCATATTTTGTACCAGATAAAACACCATCAGTAAATAAAGCAAGAAAGCAAGATATAGATACAGAATATTGTGTATTAGATATAGAAACAACAGGACTTTCATATAGAACAGAAAAAATAACAGAATTAGGTGCAATAAAAATAAAAAATGGAGAAATAATTGATACATTTGAATGTTTTGTAAATTCAGAAAAACCTATACCACAAAATGTAGTAGAAGTAACACATATTACAGACGATATGGTTAAAGATGCAGGAACAATAAAAGATATTCTACCTAAATTTTTAGAATTTATGGGAGATTCTGTATTAGTAGCACACAATGCAGATTTTGATATAGGATTTTTAAAACATAATGCAGAAGAATTAGGCTATAAATTAGACAATACATATATAGATACTTTAAGACTTGCAAAAGATTTATTTCCAGATTACAAAAAATATAAATTAGGAATTATAGCAGAAAAACTAGGAATAGTAGTTGAAGTTGCTCACAGAGCATTAGATGATGTAAAGACATTAGTAGAAGTTTTTAAAGTTATGCTAAAAATGTTAAAAGAAAGAAATGTAAAAACAGTAGACGATATAGATGTTGTTACTGCATCAGATACAAACTTTAAAAATTTACCAAGTTATCATGCAATTATATTAGCACAAAATTATGTAGGGCTAAAAAATCTATATAAATTAGTATCATTTTCACATTTAGATTATTTTTATAAAAAGCCAAGAATATTAAAAAGTTTATATAAAAAATATTCTGAGGGACTTTTATTAGGAAGTGCTTGTGAGCAAGGAGAGTTATATAGAGCAATAGTAGAAGGAAAATCAGATGAGGAATTAGAAAAAATAGCAAGTGACTATGATTATCTTGAAATTCAACCATTAGGAAATAATCAATTTATGGTTAGAAATGGTATAGTAGATAGTGAAGAAACCTTAAAAGATTTTAATAGAAAAATAGTAGAATTAGGAGAAAAACTACAAAAATTAGTAGTAGCAACCTGTGATGTTCACTTTATGGACCCACAGGACGAAATATATAGAAGAATATTACAAGCAGGGCAAGGGTATGAAGATGCAGATATGCAAGCCCCACTTTATTTAAGAACAACAGACGAAATGTTAGACGAATTTGCATATTTAGGACAAGAAAAAGCGTATGAAGTAGTAGTAACTAATACCAACAAAATAGCAGATATGTGTGAAAAAATAAGTCCAATTTCACCCGAAAAGTGTCCACCACATATTGAAGGTTGTGAAGAAACAATAAGAAGTATAGCATATAAAAAAGCACATGAACTTTATGGAGATCCATTACCAGAAGTAGTACAAACAAGATTAGATAAAGAATTAGAGTCAATTATAAAAAATGGTTTCTCTGTTATGTATATCATTGCACAAAAATTAGTGTGGAAATCAAATGAAGATGGATACATTGTAGGTTCAAGAGGGTCAGTTGGTTCATCATTTGCAGCCTATGCAACAGGAATAACAGAAGTAAATTCATTACCACCACATTATAGATGCCCAAATTGCAAATATTCAGATTTTACAGATTATGGATATCAATGTGGATTCGATTTACCAGATAAAAATTGTCCAAATTGTGGACATGAATTAATAAAAGATGGAATAGATATACCATTTGAAACTTTCTTAGGATTTAATGGAGATAAAGAGCCAGATATAGACCTTAACTTCTCAGGAGAATATCAAGCAAAAGCACATAAATATACAGAGGTTATATTTGGAAAAGGAACAACTTTTAAAGCAGGAACAGTAGGTACAGTTGCAGATAAAACTGCTTTTGGATATGTTAAAAAATATTATGAAGATAGACATATCCCTATAAATAATGCAGAAGTATCAAGATTATCAGTAGGTTGTACAGGTATAAAAAGAACAACCGGTCAGCACCCAGGTGGAATTATAGTTGTACCAAAAGGAAGAGAAATATATGAATTTACACCAGTACAACACCCAGCAGATGACCCAAATTCAGACATTATTACAACACATTTTGATTATCACTCAATAGATCAAAACTTACTAAAATTAGATATACTAGGTCATGATGATCCAACTATGATAAGAATGCTTTATGATATAACAGGAATAGATCCAACAAAAGTGCCATTAGACGATAAAAAAACGATGAGCATATTTAGTTCAACAGAAGCATTAGGTGTAACACCTGAACAAATTAATAGTAAAGTAGGAAGTTTTGGAATACCGGAATTTGGAACTAAGTTTGTTAGAGGAATGCTTGTTGACACAAAACCAACAACATTTGATGAATTAATACGTATTTCAGGTTTATCACACGGAACTGATGTATGGTTAGGTAATGCTCAAAGTTTAATAGAAGATGGTACAGTTACATTAAATGAAGCAATATGTTGTAGGGATGATATAATGATTTATCTAATAAAAAAAGGTTTACCACCTAACCCTGCATTTAAAATAATGGAAACAGTTCGTAAAGGAAAAGCATTAAAAGATCCTGCAAAATGGGAAGAATATGTAAATCTTATGAAAGAACATGATGTTCCAGATTGGTATATAAAATCTTGTGAAAAAATTAAATACATGTTTCCAAAAGCCCATGCAGCAGCATATGTTACAAATGCATTTAGAATAGCGTGGTTTAAGGTACATGAGCCAAAGGCATATTACACAGCATATTTTACAATTAGAGCAGATGAATTTGATTCAGAGTTTATGATATATGGAAAAGAAAAAGCAAAAAATAAACTTAAAGAATTAGATTTGCAAGGAAATTCAATATCTGCAAAAGATAAAAATGTTTATTCAATATTAGAATTAGTAATAGAAATGTATGAAAGAGGAATAAATTTCTTACCAATAGATTTATATAAATCTCATGCTACAAAATTTATTATGGAGGAAGATGGAATACGCCCACCTTTAAATAGTATTCCAGGACTTGGAACTGTTGCAGCACAAAGTATTGATGAAGCAAAAAAAGATGGAAAATTTATGTCAATAGACGATTTAAAAATTAGAGGAAAAATTGGTAAATCAGTTATAGAACTATTAGAAAAATTTGGATGTTTAAAAGGAATGACACAAAGTAATCAAATGAGTTTATTTGTATAAAATAGGGAGCAAATATGATTGAAATTAATATAAAATATGTTATAATATATTTGATAATTATTAATTTAATAGGAATATTAGCAATGTATATAGACAAGAAAAAGGCAATTAAAGGTAGTTGGAGAATACCAGAAAAGACTTTAATTATGATAAGTGTATTAGGTGGAGGAATAGGTGCATTAATTGGTATGTACCTATTCAGACACAAAACTAAAAAGTTAAAGTTTACAATTGGTATTCCTGTAATAATAATTTGTGAAATTTTACTATATTATATACTATAATGTAATTTAAATGCCGGTGTAGCTCAGTTGGTAGAGCAGTGAATTCGTAATTCAAAGGTCAGCAGTTCAATTCTGCTCACCGGCTCCAAATTAAGATAACTTACGAACTATATGGGGTTCGTAAGTTTTTTATTTTAGAAAATTATATAAAAAAATACAATAATAAAAAAATAAAAATATTTATAAAACTATTGACAATTACAAACAAATGTTTTACAATAATAAAAATTATATAAGGTTGTGATATAAATGAAAAAAGATATTATAAAAACAGAAATGAAAGTAAAAGATAATATAATTGGAGTAATGAGATTTGGAGATGTAGATTACATTTCATTAACCGACTTAGCAAAATTTAAAAATGATAAAAATCCTGCAAATGTTATTATACACTGGTTAAGCAATAAAGATACAGCTTTATATGTGGGATTATGGGAAGAACTAAATAATGAAAATTTTAATTTCACGGAATATCGTGAAATTAAAATTAATGAAATTGGAACATCGTCTTATACAATGAGTCCAAAACAATGGATACAAAGAACAAATGCAATAGGATTAATATCAAAAGGTGGTAAATATAGTTTAGGAACTTATGCTCATCCAGATTTAGCATTTGAATTTGCTAGTTGGCTAAATGTTGAATTTAAGTTATATTTAATAAAAGAATTTGAAAGATTAAAACAAAATGAAGCTTATCAAAATAAAATAAAATGGTCTGTAAGAAGAGAACTAGCTAAAACAAATTATAGAATACATACTGATAGCATAAAAGAAAACCTAATACCTAGTTTAACTGAATACCAAAAGCAATATATTTATGCAAATGAAGCAGATATATTAAATGTTGCTTTATTTGGAATAACTGCCAAAGAATGGAAAGAAAAGAATCCTAATTTAGAAGGAAATATGAGAGATTATGCAAACATATTACAATTAGTCATTTTGGTTAATTTGGAAAATTTAAATGCTGAAATGATTGAACAAGGTTTACCACAAAACAAGAGATTAGAGAGGCTAAATGAAATTGCAAAGAAACAATTCGACATTTTACAATATTCCTCAGGTATAAAAAAGATAGAAAGTTTAGATAACAATATACCAAAACTTATAGATAATAATAAAAAACAATAAATATATTTAGTTACCATTATTTAAAATAAGATAACTGAATTTAAAACTTTACTAAAAACCTTGCAAAATTTACATAAGTGTGATAAAATAGTATACATAAAAACCTTTTGAATTCTAGTGAATAATTCACTAGTTTAAATAAACCACCCAAATAATTATTTAAGAGAGAGGTTGAGAAAAATGAAAGCAAGTAAAGTATTACTAAAAACAAACCGGAAATTTGCTTTTTTAAGTGATAAGGAAGTCGAAACTTTTTTAACACAATGTGCAAAAATTACGGGGAAGAATCCAAAAAAGGTTATTGACAAAATAACCTTTAAACAAGAAGTATATGACCTTCTTGTTCAAATTCTACTTTCATTTGAAACAAAAAATTCAAGAGCAACAGGCAAAGTTAGACTAACAAAAGTCGCAGAAAACAAATGGGAAGTCAAATGGAACAAAGACTATAAAGCAAGTATAAAATTTGATTTCGTAAATAACAAAGTAAGCGCAAATTGTAGTTCATATGATAGTGAGCTTAAAAGAGAATTTGAGTATGATGAAGAATATGAAAACTTTTATCAACTGTATATGTAATAACTTTGCATTAACTCTTGAAAAGGTGCCCTAAAAAATAGGGCACTTTTTATTGTATTAAAAAAAATTGTATAAATATACACATTTTATAAAAAATATGATATACTAATTATATTAAAAAAGAAAGGTAAAAAGAAAATGGGATTTTTTGATAAATTAAAAACAGGATTAAGCAAGACAAAAGACACATTTAACAATCAATTAAACAACGTATTTAGTACATTTAGAAAAGTAGATGAAGAATTATTAGACGAATTAGAAGAAATACTAATAATGTCAGATATAGGATATGAAACATCAATAGAAATAATTAGTAAATTAAGAGATAAAATAAAAAAACAAAATATAAAAGATGCAGAAGAAGTAAAACAAGCACTAAGAGAAGAAATAAAAAATATACTAGATGAAACAAATAAAGAATTAAACTTAGAAACAAAACCATCTGTAATTTTAGTTGTAGGAGTAAATGGAGTAGGAAAAACAACATCAATAGGAAAAATAGCAAACAAACTAAGAAAAGAAGGAAAAAAAGTAGTAATTGCAGCAGCAGATACATTTAGAGCAGCAGCAGTTGAACAATTAGAAATATGGGCAAATAGAGCAGGATGCGAAATAGTAAAAAGAGAAGAAGGAATAGACCCTGCATCAGTTGTATATGATGCAATAAAGATAACAAAAGAAACAAATGCAGATGTTCTAATATGTGATACAGCAGGGAGATTACACAATAAAAAATATTTAATGGACGAACTTGCAAAAATTCAAAAAGTAATAGATAAAGAACTAAGTGAAGCATCAAAAGAAGTATTATTAGTATTAGATGCAACAACAGGACAAAATGCAATATCACAAGTAAAAGCATTTAAAGAAACAACAAACTTAACAGGTCTAGTATTAACAAAATTAGATGGAACTGCAAAAGGCGGAGTAGTAATAGGAATAGTTAATGAAAATAAAATTCCAGTAAAATTTATAGGAATTGGAGAACAAATAGATGATATGGAAATTTTTAATAGTGAGGACTTTGTAAATGCAATAATATAGGGAGGTAAAAATGGAGGAACAAAAAAAAGATGATACTATAAAATTTCAAAAGAAAAAAATAAATGTAAGACTTATTGTAGTATTAATATTTTTACTAATATATATTATATCAAGTTACATTTCATATAGAGGAGAATATTTAGAAATATTAGAAATGGGAGAAGAATATTTAACAATATTCTATCAAAATCAAAAATATAAACTAATTTCTGCAATTTCAATATTCTTAATAGTATTTGTTAGTGTGTATATAACAAACAAATTTATAAAAAAAGGTTTAAAAGAATTTTTTATAGAAGAAAATAAGACCATGCCGAAATTGCCAAATAAATCAATAGCATTTATAATAGCAATAATAGTAAGTATATTCTTTTCAGATAGCATAACAGAAAAATTAATGTTATTTTTAAATACTACTTGGTTTGGAAAAACAGATTTAATATTTAATTTAGATATTGGATTTTTCATGTTTCAAAAAACATTTATAGAAACAATACTAAATAATTTTGTAATGTTAATTATAGGTTTAATTATATATACTGCTGCTTATTATATAATAACATTTCATATATGCTTTGAAGCAGTGAGCAAAGAAACTTTAAAGAAAAATATGTTTATAAAACAATTACTATTTTTTGCTAGATTATTAATAATAGTTTATGGAATATTAATATTAGTTAGAACAGTAGGAATTGGAAATAGTGAATTTTTAAAATTAAATGATGCGAATTCAACAAGTATATATGGAGCAGGATTAACAGATGCCTCAATTAAATTATGGGGATATAGAATACTTGCTATATTAATTATAGTATCAGTATTTTTAGCAATAAGATATTTCAAAAAAAGTCAATCTTCAAAAGTGTTAATATCATTAGCAACAGTTCCTGCATATTTAGTAATATTATTTATAGTAATGACAGGATTTCAATTAATATATGTAAATTCAAATGAATTAGATAAACAAAGAAATTACATAAATGAAAATATTTCTGCAACTAAAAACGCATATAATATAGAAATTGAAGAATTAGATGTAAATAGTACAGGAACAATAACATCAGAACAAGCAGAGTTAAATGAAGATGTGTTAAAAAATGTATCAATGGTAAATTCAGATATAACATTATCAACTTTATCTGCATTACAAACTAGTACAGGATATTATTCATTTTTAAAAACAATACCTACAAAATATGATATTTCAAATGAAGAACAACTTGTGTATGTATCAGCAAGAGAAATTTTAAGTAGAGATAGAACATATAGCAATAAAACTTATGAATATACTCATGGATATGGAGCAGTAATATCATCTGCAACATCAACAGACGAAAATGGAAATGTTAAATATATACAAAAAGAATTTGATGGTAGTGATGCAGAAATTTCAATTAAACAACCAAGAATATATTTTGGATTACAAACAGATGATGTAATAGTTACAAATAGTTCAAATAAAAATGAATTTGATTATCCAATAAGTTCAACAAAAATTGTAGAAAGTTCTTATGAAGGTAAAGCAGGTTTAAAATTAAACTTCTTTGATAGACTAGCATTAGCAATTAAAGAAAAAGATATAAAACTTGCATTTTCAACAAATTTAACAGATGAAAGTAAAATTTTAATAAATAGAAATATAATTGAAAGAGCAAAAACATTAATGCCATATTTGTTATATGATGAAGAACCATACTTAGTTGTATCAGATTCAGGAGAACTAATATGGGTAATAGACGCATATACAATATCAAATGAATATCCATATTCACAACAAACTACAATAGAATATGAAAATACTAAAAAGAAAATAAATTATATAAGAAACTCTGTAAAAGTATTGATAGATGCTTATGATGGAACAATTAACTTCTATATAACAGATAAATCTGACCCAATAATTTTAGCTTATGATAATATATATGAAGATTTATTTAAAGACGAAACAGAAATTCCAGAAGATATTTCAAAACATTTTGTGTATCCAAAATTTCTATATAATGTACAAGCCCAAATGTTAGAGATGTATCATAATGTTAGTGCAGATATTTTATATAGAGGAGATGATATTTGGAATATTGCAACAGATTCTTCATTATCAAACACAAAAATTGAGCCATATTATACAATGGTAAAAACAATAGATTCAAATAATGCAGATTTAGGTTTAGTATTACCATATTCACCACAAGATAAGAAAAATATAACTTCATATCTTGTAGGAACAACTAATGGTACAGAACAAAAATTAAAATTATATAAATTTTCAACAGATAGCAATATATTAGGAACAGCACAATTAAATAGCCAAATAGAAGAAGATGAAACAATATCAAAAGAAATTTCTAGTATTACAGTTACAGGAACAAAACTTATAAAAGATATTATAATAGTTCCAATAGATGGCACATTAATATATATTGAGCCAATATATCAAGTATCTTTAAATGAAAAAAATAGTGTTCCAATATTAAAGAAGGTAGTTATTGCATCTGGAAATAAACTTGCAATAGGAGATAATTTATTTGAGGCATTAGGAAAACTACTTTCTGAAAAAGCAGTAAAAGTAGAAGTTGAAGATACAGATACTGTTGAAGGTTTAATAGAAGCAATAATAAAGGCAAATAATAATTTAACAGAATCAAATAAATCTAATAATTGGGAGCAAATTGGTAAAGATTTAAGTAAACTCCAAGAATTAATTAGTGTTTTAGAAAAATTAAATAATAATAATTCTAATGAAGAAAACACTTTACCACCACTAGAAAATGAAATAGTTAATAATGAAAATTTAATTTTTCAAGAATAAGCACAACCACAAAATGTTGAAATAAAATGCCACAAATTATTGAAATAAAATACACTAATAATATAAAAATATTAGTGTATTTTTGTTTTAAAAATGTAGAAAAATTTAGAAAAAATGCTTAAATAAAAAATTTTTGTATAAATTATTTATTTAAGGTTACAATAAGTTATGTAAAAAATTTTATGAAAGGAAATAAATATTATGAAAAAAACATTACAAACAATTTTATTTTTAATGGTATTATTAGTAGCACTAATGATAGTACCAAGTATATGTAAAGCAACAACTTACACAGTAGCAACAGAAGATGATTTAAAAGAAAAAATATCAACAGCAGAAGCAGGAGATATAATAAAATTAAGTGCAGATATCAAATTAAAAGACCCAATAGAAATAAATGGTAAACAAATAACAATAGATGGAGATAATCATACAATAACAAGAAATACAGAAACATGGGTAACAGGTAGAGTAAGTGCATCATTAATAACAGCAGGAGGAACAGGAACAAGAGTAACATTAACAAACTTAAAATTAACAAACAGTGAAAAATATGGAGCACAAGCATATAATGGAGGTTATTTAGCATTAAATAATGTAACAATTGGAGGATGTGCTTATGGTGGTGTATTAGTTAATGGTGGTATATTAGAAGTAATAGACTTAACATTAAACAAAAATAATGACTTAGAAAACAACGGTATAGAAATAGGTAAATCATCAAGTATAGATAGTATTCCAAAGGTTATAATGAATGGTAAAATAACATCAACAGAAAGTGATAACGTAATATATCTTGCTACAAATGATGCAATGACAGAATTTGATGTAGAAAATACAGACGAATCAGAATATAAAATATATGCTAGTGGAGATAAAGTAGTAATAGCAGATGAAAACAATAGAATATTATTCGAAAGTAATTCAAATCCAAATGTAGAAATAGAAGCAGAAACTTATGAAGAAAGAATGGTTACAATAACATTAAACTTAAATGATAAAACAATAGAATTACCAGTAATAGCAGGAACAACAGTTACAAAAGAAGAATTAGAACATGCTATTAATTTACAAACATTAAGTTTAAGCAATTATAAAATAGCAGGTTACTATGTAGATAGCAATTTTGAAACAGAATTTAATTTTGAAACAGAAATAACAGAAGATATGAATATATATGTAAAATTAGAATCAACTGAACAAAAAGATACAACACCAAAAACAGGTGTAGAAGATAAAATAGAATTCGTAATACCAATGTTAGTAGTTTCAATAATAGGTTTAAGTGCAGTTTTATTAAAGAAAAAAGAATTTTAGTAAAAAATAAGTCTACATTATATAGAAATATATAATGTAGACAAAATTATGTTTAAAAGGAAATGTTAAAAATGAGTAAAAATAAAAAAATTTTATATGGAATTTTATACATAATACTTGTAATACTAGTTATTTATTTAGTGGTATATATAACTAATTATTATTTAGATATGTATTATGCTAAAAAACAAAGCAATTTATTAAATGAAATTTCAATAGATACTAATGAAATTTATTTATCAGATAATGAGATAGAAGAAAACAATATTGAAGAAATAGAACCAATACAAACAGAAAGAATGTTAAAACTTATAGAACTTCAAAAAGAAAATGATGATATTGTAGCATGGATAGAAATTGAAGGAACTAATATAAATTACCCTGTATTACAAGCAGAAGATAATGATTATTATATGAACCGTAATTATTTAAAAAAATATTCTTCAAGTGGATCAATTTTCTTAGACAAAGATTTTAAATGGGATCCAATGAGTAGTAATTTATTAATATATGGGCATAACATGAAAAATGGAACCATGTTTCAAAATCTTTTAAATTACAGAAATGTAGAGTATTATAATGAACATCCTAATATAAGATTTACAACTGCAAATGAGGATGCATATTATGAGATAATAGCAGTTTTTCAATCTAGAGTATATTATAAAAATGAAAAAAATGTGTTTAGATATTATTATTTTGTAAATGCAGAAAATGAAGAAGAATATAATGAATATGTAGAAAATGCAAAAAAAGCATCTTTGTATGATACTGGTAAAACTGCAAGTTTTGGAGAACAATTATTAACCCTTTCAACATGTGCTTATCATACAGAAGATGGAAGATTTGTTGTTGTTGCAAGAAAAATGTAAAAAATTATACCTGCAAAAAGTGGCATGTTTTCAAAAATTATACCCGCAAAAAGTGGCATGTTTTTAAAAATTATTAAAAAATAATGCAAAATATGTTGAAAAATTTTGTAGAATTATATATAATTAAAAAATCAAATAATAAAAGAAAGCAAGATGTATTATGAATAAAACAATAATAAAAATAATATTTGGAATATTAGTTATTACATGGATGATTACAGTATTTACTTTATCAAATGAACCAGCAAATAAATCATCTAATACCAGTGGAAATACAATAAGAGCCATTATAAATTTATTCCCAAATATTAGAAATATGAGTGAAAATGAAAAAGAACAAATAGTATCTAATTTACAACCAATTGCAAGAAAACTAGCACACTTTTCTTTATATACAGTAGGAGGAATATTAATATATAGTTGTATTAATGCTCTTAATTTAAAGTCTAATAAAAAGTTTATATTTAGTCTTTTAATTGGAGGAGTTTATGCTATTTCAGATGAATTCCATCAATTATTTGTACCCGGAAGAAGCGGTGAATTAAGAGATGTATGTATAGATTCTAGTGGTGTTTTACTTGGAATTTTTATAATTATTTTGTTAGTTAAATTAAAAGAAAAAATTAAAATATAAACAATGAAAAATGTAAAGTATTGACTTTTAAATAATATTTAATTATAATTAGTGAGAGACAATAGGAGGAAATATAAATGAAAAAACAAAAAAAAGTAATAATAATATTAATATTAACTATACTATTAATATTGAACTATTGTACAGGAATTTTTGGAGTAGGAAACCTAAAATTTAACACATTTCAAAATGATTCTGAATATTTAGTAATTTCTAGAATATATAAAGATAAATATAAAGTAAATAATGATAATACCAAATTTGGTTTAGTTAAGATTATACATAATGATATGGAAGAACTAGAAAATTTGAATGAAAAATTAGAAAAAAATAGTGAATCTAATGAAGAATTACAAATAATAGATTATTTTTCTCAGTTTGGATTACAGGGTTATATTTTTTCATTTTTATATAATAAAATTCATTTGTCAATAACAGCTTTACATATAATATGTTGTAGTTTATTATCAATTATTATCATTGCAATTTGTTATTTAATATTATGTAAATATGGAAAATTGATGAGCATAGTATTTTATATAACTTTTTTATTATCACCTTGGGTAGTAGTATTTGCCAAAAATTTATATTGGGTGGAATTTACATGGTTTTTGCCAGCATTATGTGGTTTGTATTTGTCATTCAGTAACTATTCTAAAAAGATGATAATTATACCTTGTATTTTTTTATCAATATTAATAAAAAGTTTATGTGGATATGAATATATTTCAACGATTATGCTTATGACAATTTCTTTTTTTATTATAGACTTTTTTACAACAAAAGATAAAAATAAAAGAAAAAAGATTATTTTTACAATTATTGAAGTTGGAATAACATGTATACTTGCATTTATTATTGCCATGTTTATTCATGCATCATTAAGAGGAAATGGTAATATAATAGAAGGATTAAAAGAAATATATGAAAATGATGTATTACGCAGAACATTAATATCAACAGATATATCACAATTTGGTAAAGAATATGAATCATCATTAAAAGCAGGTATCGTAAGAACTGTTTTAAAATATTTTATATGGAGAACGCCTATAATTATAGGAATATCAGGAAAATTATTTATACCTATTTTTATTATCAATATTATAATATTAATTTATAATTTTGTAAAGAAAGATAAATATGCAATTAGAGATATAACAATGTTTATAACATTTTTTATTACAACGCTTTCTTGGCTTATATTAGGAAAGGCTCATTCATATATACACACTCATATAAATTTTGTATTATGGTATTTTGGGTATATACAAATTAGCATATATATATGTGTAAAATTTATTGTTAAAATATTAAAAAAATTTTTAAAAATAAATAGTGTCGAAAAAAAGAATGTATAATAATGGAGGTATTATATGAAATTATTAGTTGGATATTCTGGTTTTGTAGGTTCTAATATTTGTGATAAAGAAAAATTTGATGGATTATATGATTCAAAAAATGTAAAAAGTGCATATGGATTAAATCCAGATTTATTAGTTTATAGTGGAGTTCCAGCACAAAAATTTATAGCAAATAAATTTCCAGAAAAAGATTTTGAAATAATAGAAAATGCTATAGAAAATATAAAAAAAATAAATCCTAAGAAGTTAATATTAATATCTACAATAGATGTTTATAAAAATCCAATAAATGTTAATGAAGATACAAAAATAATTACAGAAGATTTACAACCTTATGGAAAAAATAGATATTATTTAGAACAATGGGTAAAGAATAATTATAAAGATTATCTAATTGTACATTTACCAGGATTATATGGAAAAAATATAAAAAAGAATTTTATTTATGACTTAATTCATATTATACCAAGTATGTTGAGTAGTGAAAAATTTAAAGAATTAGTAGAAAAAGATAATTATATAAAAAATTATTACAAATTAGAAGAAAATGGATTTTACAAATATATTGGAGATATTTCTAAAAAAGAAGAAGAAAATTTAAAAGAGTGTTTTTTAAATTTAGGATTTAGTGCGATAAATTTTACAGATAGTAGGGCAATTTATCAATTTTATAATTTATCATATTTGTGGGAACATATTTGTATTGCTTTAAATAATAATATAAAAATATTAAATTTTGCAGTAGAGCCAATTAAAATTGAAGAATTATATCAATATATAACGGGAAAAGAATTTATTAATAAAATTTCAAACAATATTCCAAATTATAATTTTAAGACAAAATATGAAAAAATTTTCGATGGAGAAAATGGATATATTTTAAATAAACAATTTATATTAGAAGATATAAAGAAATTTGTACATAGCTTTAATTGAAATAATAAGTATAAATAATATTAAAAAAGGAGAATTTTATGAAACTATCAATATCAAACATTGCTTGGGACAAAGAAGATGATGATGAAATGTATGAATATATTACAAAAGCTAAGTTTGATGCTATTGAAGTAGCACCTACAAGAATAATAGAAAAAAATCCATATAATAATATAGAAGAAGCAAAAAAATTTGCTACAGAATTAAAGAAAAAATATAATTTAAATATTAGTTCTATACAGTCTATTTGGTTTGGAAAACAAGAAAAAATATTTGGTAGTATAAAAGAAAGAAAAGAGTTAATAAATTATAGTAAATTAGCAATTGATTTTGCAAAAACTATAAAATGTGAGAATCTTGTATTTGGATGTCCAAAAAATAGGGTGATAAATAATTTGGATAAAGAATATATAATAGCGTTAAAATTTTTTGAAGAAATAGGAAATTATGCCAAGAGCAAAAATGTAAAATTTTCTATAGAACCAAATCCTTTAATATATAATACTAATTTTATAACAGAAACTCAAGAGGCTTTTAATATAGTAAAAGAAATAAATAATGAAGGGATAGCAGTAAATTTAGATATAGGAACAATGATACAAAATAATGAAGATATAAATATTATTGAAAATAATATAAAATATATTAATCATGTACATCTAAGTGAACCAAATCTAGAATTAATAAAACAACGAAATATACATATACAAATTATAAATTTATTGAAAAAAAATAATTATAATGGCTATATTTCCATTGAAATGAAAAAACAAAATAATATACAAAAAGTAAAAGAAACAATAAATTATGTTAATAAAATAATATATGGAGGATATTATGAAATATGAGAATATAGAAGGCGTTCCAAATTTTGAAGAAATTGAATGGAATAGCAAAAATACAAAATATTGTATTTGCATACCTATAATTAATGAGGGTGAAAGAATAAAAAAAGAACTAGAAACAGCAAAAAAATTTGGAATAGATAAGATGGCAGATATTATAATATGTGATGGAGATTCAACAGATGGATCAACAGATGAATATATACTTAAAAATTTAGGAGTAAATACATTATTAATAAAAAAGGGAGAAGGAAAACAAGGTGCACAATTGCGAATGGGAATATATTTTGCATTACAAAGAGGCTATGAAGGAATTATTACCATAGATGGAAATAATAAAGATAGTATAGAAGATGTTCCAAAATTTATTCAAAAATTAGATGAAGGTTATGATTTTGTACAAGGTTCAAGATTTATAAAAGGAGGAAAAGCAATAAATACACCATTTATAAGATATATATCTGTAAGATTAATTCATGCACCTATAATTTCTTTTACTGCAAGAGAAAAATTTACTGACACTACAAATGCATATAGAGCATACTCTAAAAAATATCTAATTCATCCAGAAGTACAACCATTTAGAGATATTTTTAATACTTATGAATTATTAGCATATTTATCTGTAAAAGCTTCTAGATTAAAATTAAAAACTTGTGAAATACCAGTAAGGAGAGAATATCCCAAAAAAGAAAAAACACCAACTAAAATAAGTTTTTTTAAAGGAAATGCAAATTTAATGAAAATATTAATTAATAATTTATTAGGAAAATATGATGTTAAGAAAAAATAGTATAAAATTAATTTTAATAAAAAAATTATTATAAAAAGGAAATTAAAAATGGAATATGATAAAATTATTATTGGAGCTGGAATTTATGGACTATATTCTGCACTATTTTGTGCAAAAAATAATGAAACAGTTTTAGTTATTGAAAAAGATTCAGATGCTTTTAAAAGGGCAACATATATTAATCAAGCAAGGGTTCATATGGGATATCATTATCCGAGATCTTATGCAACAGCAATAAAATCCGCAGGATATTTTAATAAATTTTATAAAGATTATGAATTTGCAATTTTATCAGAATTTAATCAAATTTATGCAACTTCAAAAAATTTTTCATGGACAGATGCAAAACAATTTAAGAAATTTTGTAATAATGCTAATATTATGTGTGAAGAAATTGCAGTTAATAAATATTTTAAAGAAGATATGTGTGATGGAGCATTTTTAACAAAAGAATATACCTATGATGCACAAATATTAAAGCAATATTTTTTAGAAGAATTAAAAAAATATCAAAAAGTGAAAATAATATATAATGCTAATGTTAGAAACATACAAAAAAGTACGAATTATTATGAAATTGAATTAAATACAAATGAAATTTATAAAACTAATTTTCTATTAAATACTACTTATGCGAGTGTAAATGAAATTATTGAAAAATTAGGATATGAACAATTTAAAATAAAATATGAACTTTGTGAAATTATATTATGCGATACTAATGAAAAATTAAAAAATGTGGGAATTACAGTAATGGATGGTCCATTTTTTTCGATTATGCCATTTGGAAAAACAGGATATCATTCATTAACTTCTGTAACTTTCACTCCACATAAGACAAGCTATGAAAGTTTACCAACTTTTAAATGTCAAGAAAATAGTAATGGATATTGCTCAAAATATAATTTAGGAAATTGTAATGATTGTATTGCAAAGCCAGAAAGTGCATGGCCATATATGTTTAATTTAACAAAAAAATATTTAAAAGATGAATATGAATTTAGATATAATAAGTCATTATTTTCTATGAAACCGATATTAAAAGCATCGGAAATTGATGATTCAAGACCAACATTAATTAAGCAATTTAGTAAAAATCCTACTTTTATAAGTGTATTATCTGGCAAAATAAATACAGTATATGATTTAGAGGAAGTGTTAAAAAATGATTAATAATAAAGAAAAAAATTTTATATCAGTTGTTATATATGTACATAATAATGAAAACGAAATAACACCATTTTTAAAGAATATTAGTAATACATTAGAAAATAATTTTAATAAATATGAAATTATTTGTGTTAATGATGCATCAGAAGATAAAACTTTGTTAAAAATAAAAGATTTTTCAAAATCAAAAATGTCAAATGATGGTATAATAAATATAATTAATATGAGTTATTATCAAGGAATTGAATTATCAATGAATGCAGGAGTAGATTTAGCAATTGGGGATTTTGTATATGAGTTTGATTATATTTTACAAGATTATAATGAAAAAATAATTTTAAATACATATTATAAAAGCTTAGAAGGGTATGATATTGTAAGTACAAATTCAAAGGCAAATAAGAAAGTTACATCTTCTATTTTTTATAAAATATTTAATCGATACTCAAATACAAAATATAAAATACAAACAGAAGAATTTAGAATTTTATCAAGGAGAGCTATTAATAGAATACATACTATAAGTAAAAATATTCCTTATCGTAAAGTAATATATGCTAATTGTGGATTAAAAATGTGTTATTTAGAATATAAATCAAGTAAAAATAATAATTCTCATTATAATAAAGAAGTATATAAAAATAAACGAGAAACTGCAATTAATTCTTTAATTTTATTTACTAATATAGGATACAGATTTTCAATGACTATGTCAATTATAATGGTTTTTATGACAATATTGGTTGCTTGTTATACTATGATTGTATTTTTTAAAGGTTTATCAATTGAAGGTTGGACAACAATAATGTTATTTTTATCATTTTCTTTTTTTGGATTATTTACAATTATAACAATTGTAATAAAATATCTTGAAATAATAATTAATCTTAACTTTAAGAAGACAAATTATATTATTGAATCTATTGATAAAGTAAATTAAATTGTATAATTATAATTTATTTTGGAATGATTTTGTTAGTTAAATTATATAAAGAAATTTGTAGAAAAAAACAAAAAAAGTATTGATAATTGTAAATAAAGTTGATATAATAAAATTGTATATAATAATTAATTATAGTCTTTGATTAATAATCATAGGCTATAAAAAAATTGTGTATAAAAGGGAGAAAACATAATGAAATTAGCAGATAAATTAAGAAAATATAGAAGATATTCATTATTAATTGTAGATATTTTAATAATTATATTAGCATATTTAGGTTTACAAATCTTTATAAGAGATACATTTAAATTAGATGAATATTTAATTATTAAAATACAAAATACAATTATAATAGCAGTATTTGTATATTCAATAATATTTATTTTATTCAAACTATATAAAAATATAACAAGATATGAAAGTGGAAAAGACTATTTAGTATATATTGCAGCATGTTTAATATCAAGTTTATGCGTATCTTTAGTTGGAGTAGCATATAAAATTAACACATTAAATTTAAAACACAATATAGTAACAGCATTAATAATAGCAATGGGAGTAGTTGGTTATAGAATAATTTTAAGAATAATATTAACAGAAGAATTACCAATAACAAAAAATGAAGAAAATAATGAACAAAAAATAAAAAATCTATTAATAATAGGTGCAGGATCAGCAACAAGAGATATAATAAAATCTATTAAAACAAAAATGAAAAATGAATATAATATTGTAGGAATAATAGATGATAATAAAGATAAATTAGGTCGTTGTATTGCAGGAATAGATGTAGTAGGCGATAGATATGATATTATAAAAATATGTAAAAGAGAAAAAGTAGACGAAATATTTTTCTCAATATCAAAAATAAACAAACAAGATAGAAAAGATATAATAGAAAAATGTCAAAATACAGGTGCAAAAACTAGAATATTACCAAGTACAGAAGATTTAATAAAAAATAAAACATTAATGGATAATTTAAGAGATATAGAAATAGAAGATATTTTAGGTAGAGAGCCAGTAAAACTAGATAACAATAATATAAGTGAATTAATAAATAATAGAGTTGTATTAGTAACTGGTGGAGGAGGCTCAATAGGTTCCGAATTATGCAGACAAATAGCAAAATTTAATCCAAAACAAATTGTAATATTTGATATATATGAAAACAATTTATACAATATAGAAATGGAATTAAGACAAAACTATTCAAATTTAGATTTAAAAGCAATAGTAGGAAGTGTTAGAGATAAAGCAAAACTAGAAAATTTATTTGAAACATATAAACCAGAATTAGTATTTCATGCTGCAGCACATAAACATGTTCCACTAATGGAAGTAAGTCCATTAGAAGCAATAAAAAATAATGTATTTGGAACATATAATGTTGTAAATGCAAGCGATAAATATAAAGTAGAAAAATTTGTATTAATTTCAACAGATAAAGCAGTTAACCCTACAAATATAATGGGAGCAACTAAAAGAATTTGTGAAATGATAATACAAACAAAAAATAAAGTAAGTAACACAGAATTTGTTGCAGTTAGATTTGGAAATGTATTAGGAAGTAATGGTTCAGTAGTTCCACTATTTAAAAAACAAATTGAAAAAGGTGGACCAGTTACTGTAACACATAAAGATATTATAAGATATTTTATGACAATACCAGAAGCAGTACAACTAATATTACAAGCAATTACTTATGCAAATGGAGGAGAAATTTTTGTACTAGATATGGGAGAGCCAGTTAAAATATATGATTTAGCAGTAAGTTTAATAAAATTATCTGGTTTAGAACCTAATGTAGATATTCCAATAGAAATAACAGGCCTAAGACCGGGAGAAAAACTATACGAGGAACTTTTAATGTCTGAAGAAGGATTACAAAAAACTGCACATAACAAAATATTTGTTGCAGAACCAATTACATTAGAAATGGAAGAATTAGAAGAAAAATTAGCAAAATTAAAAGAATTAATTAAAGATGAAAATAATACAAAAGAAGATGTAAAAAAAGTTATTAAAGAAACAGTACCAACATTTATAGAACCAGAATATGCTAATAAAATAAAAATAAAATAAATTTGAAAGGAAGTCTGATTTTAATTATGAGCGAAAAAATATTTTTAGCATCACCACATATGTCTGATGAAGGATATGAAAAAGAATATATTAAGGAAGCATTTGATACAAACTGGATAGCACCATTAGGAGAAAATGTAAATAAATTTGAAGAAGAACTTGCAAACTATGTAGGAACACAAAACGCTGCTGCATTAACATCAGGAACAGCGGCAATACATATGGCTTTAAAGGCATTAGATGTAAAAGAAGGAGATATAGTATTTTGTTCTTCATTAACATTTTCAGCAACAGCAAACCCTATAATATATCAAAATGCTACACCAGTATTTATAGATAGTGAAGAAGAAACATGGAATATGGATCCTGTTGCATTAGAAAAAGCGTTTGAAAAATATCCACACCCAAAAGCAGTTATTATTGTACATTTATATGGAATACCTGCAAAAATGGATGAAATAGTAAAAATTTGTAAAGAACATAACACACCACTTGTCGAAGATGCAGCAGAAAGTTTAGGCGCTACATATAAAGAAAAACAAACAGGAACATTTGGAAAGTATGGAGCATATTCTTTTAATGGAAATAAAATAATAACAACTAGTGGTGGCGGAATGTTAGTTTCTGATGATAAAGAAAAAATACAAAAAGTTAGATTTTGGATTACACAATCAAGAGAAAAAGAAAGATATTATGAACATAAAGAATTAGGATACAATTATAGAATGAGTAATATTGTAGCAGGAATTGGTAGAGGACAATTAAAAGTCTTAAATAAAAGAATTCAACAAAAAACGGATATTTATAATAGATATAAAGAAGCATTTAAAGATATTGAAGAAATTGAAATGCAACCAACATTAGAAAATACAAAACCAAATTATTGGTTATCTGTAATAACATTAAAGGAAACAAGTAAGGTTAAACCAATAGATATTATAGTAGCATTAGAAAAAGAAAATATAGAATCAAGACCAGTATGGAAGCCAATGCATATGCAACCTGTTTTTGAGGATTGTGATTTTATAAAAGTTAAAGAAAAAGCAGTTTCAACAGATTTATTTGAAAGAGGTGTTTGCTTACCTTCTGATACTAAAATGACTGTTGAACAACAAGAAAGAGTAATAGATGTAATTAAAAAATTATTTGTTTAATACATAAAAAGACTAACTATTAATTGTCAATAGTTTTTCTAAAAAAATTTTTTAATAATTTGTTAAATAAAAATTTACATGAC
>CANRES010000010.1 GCA_947629625.1 uncultured Clostridia bacterium
AAAAAAGATAAAATTATTATATAAATTAGGAATAAATAGAATTTTATGGAAGAAAAAATAAAAAATACAAGTATTAAAAAATAATATTTGCAAAATATAAATTAAAAGAAAAATTTTAAAAAAAGGAGAAAAAAATGTCAACTTGTTTAGGTATATATATAGAAAATAACTTAATAAAATATGCAAAGTTATCAAAAGAAAATGAAATAATAAAAGTTGAAGCATTTAATATGAAGTTCTATGATGATTTAGAGGAAACTATTCAACAAATTATTGCAGAAACATATAGTTATAGAATTCCTATTAGTATAAACCTATCAGACGAAAATTATAATTATTTTAAGATTTTCAATTTGTTAAATAAAAAAGATATAAAAGATTTAATTCAAACAGAATTTGAATCAATCTGTTATGAAAAAAGCTTAAATAAAGATGGATTTGAAACAAGATATATATTAGTAAATGATTTAGATAATAAAGAAAAAATCAAAGCAATACACATTTCAGCAAATAAAGCAGATATTGCAAGAAAAGTAAACAGATTAGAAAAAAATAAAATAGCATCAATAACACCAATAGGAATAAGCATAACAAACTTATTGGAATTTCATGATAATGAAAATGTATTAATAGTAAATATTGAAGACAAAACAACAGTAACAACAGTAATAGATAAAAATATATATAATATCGAAACAATAGATGAAGGAACAGAACAAATATTACAAAAAATAAATTCAAAAGAAAATTCCTATACAAAGGCATATGATATATGCAAAAGTACTACATTATATACAAGCAAAAATGATGATTTAGTAATAGAAGAAAACGATTATTTAGATGAAATAATGCCTACATTGTATGAAATAGCAGGTAAAGTAAGAAAAATAATAAATGAAAGTACAACAAAAATAGATAAAGTATATATAACTGGTACAGCATCAGCAATAAATAATATAGATATATATTTCCAAGATTATTTAAATGATACAAAATGTGAAATATTAAAACCATACTTCTTAAAAAATTTAGCAACAAATGTAAATATAAAAGATTATATAGAAGTAAACTCTGCAATAGCCTTAGCATTACAAGGCCTTGGAGAAGGAATTAGAGGAGTAGATTTTAGACCACATACAAAATTAGAAGCATTTACAGAATTAATGAACATGGAAGTAGGAGGCAAAAATAAAGGTACTAAAATACAAGGAAAACAAAAAAGTAAAAGTAATTTTAAAATAGATTTTGATTTTAGGCAAAAACTTTCTGGATCAGAAAGAGCAATACTTAGAACAGTTAGTGGAGTGGTAGTCGCATTTATAGTATATATTGCAGGTACAAACATAACAAATAAAGCTATTGATAATAAAAGGGAGGAAGTACAAGTAACAACTACAAGTCAACAACAACAAATAGCAAGCATACAATCAGATAAATCTAAATTAGACGAAAAAACAAATGATTACTCAAAAATGATTAGTAATTTGGAGACAATAAATGAAACAATAGCATCAAATTCAAAATATAAAAATGCTTTACCTACATTATTAAATCAAATTATGTTTGTAATTCCAAAAAATGTACAATTAACATCAATTAAAAATACAGAAGGAACACATATAGTTATAAATGCAGAAGCAAAGCAATATGAACAATTAGGATATTTTAAAGGAATATTAAAGACAGAAAATATATTATCAAATGTAGTATCTGATAGTTCAGTTAAAGAAAATGGAATTATCAAGGTTACAATAGAAGGAGATATAGTATGAGAAAGTTCTTAATATTTTTACTTTTGTTATTATTAGTTGTGGCAGGATTTTTTATGGTTAAAGATGGCTTAAACATTGGTAATTATCGTATATTATCTTGGAGAGAAATTAAAGATAACAATGAAAAATTGGATGGAGAAATAGAAAATCTTGAAAAGTTAATAACAGTAACATTTAAAAATGAACAATCTAATCTTAATGAAAGTTATAAACAATTATTAATTAAAAAGAATGAATATGCAGATTTAGTTCTATATAGTTCAGAATCAGAAATTGAAAAAGCAACAAGAACAGAAGTATATGAAACAGAATTCTTATGGACAAAATTAGGAAATTATGCAACAAAAAATAATGGAATAGATATGAAGATTGATGTAGTAAAAGGAAGCAGTGGAGAAGAAAATGTTTATAATTTAAACTTTACACTAGTTGGAGAATATGTAAATATATCAGATTTCCTTTCATCAATAGAAAATGATTCAAAACTAGGATTTAGAATTAATAATTTTTCATTAGTTCCAGTTGCAAGTAATTCTGAAACAGGTAACTCAAATTCACTACAAGCAACATTTACAGTTGAAAATGTAGGAATAAATTTATAAAATAAAAGGAGAGTAAAATGTTTAAAACTATTATTAAAGAAATATTAATTTTAATACCGATAACATTAGCAATTGTGTTTGCATCAGCAGTATTATTTTATAATTATATGCCAACCAGTAAAATCGTTCCAGAAACAGTAAAATATCAAGCACAAGAAAATATTACACAAGAAATTGAAGAAGCAATAACAGAAAATAATGAAGAAGTAATAGTAACATATCAAGTAGATGCAAAAGATTTAAGCACATATGAAAAAAATAAAGATTATAATGCAGGAAATCCTAATCCATTCTCGTATTATACATTAGATACTAATGAAGATGGAAATATTGTAAATAACGATAATGATAATACAAATCAAAATAATAATAATAATACAGGAAATGACGGAACAATTTTTCAAAATCATGGTATTAAATAATTTAGGTTATATTTATTAAAATATAGATATATACAATTATATTAAAAGGAGGAATTTTTATGTTAAAATCTAACAAAGGTATTACATTAGTAGCATTAGTTATCACTATAATTGTGTTATTAATATTAGCAGGTGTAACATTATCAATAGTATTACACACAGGAATAATTGATAACAGCCAAAGAGCAGTAAATTCTTGGAACGAAGCTGCAAAAAATGAATGGGATCAAGAAGAATTTTTCTACCATATTTATCAAAATTACATTGATAATAATACAAAAACATCAACAGGTGTATAATAATTAAAATTAATTAATTTAGGCATATACATTATATATGTATATGCCTGTTTTTAAAAATAAATGCTAGGAGATAATGATGGAAATCTTTATATACTTAATTATATTCATAATGGGAACATTTTTTGGAAGTTTTTTTACACTTGCTGTATATAGAATTCCATTAAAACAAGACATATTGTATACACATTCATATTGCCCAAATTGTAAGCATAAATTAAATACATTAGATTTATTTCCAATACTTAGTTATATAATATTAAAAGGTAGATGCAGATATTGTGGAGAAAAAATACGAATAAGATATTTTTTATTAGAAATATTAGGTGGAATTGTATTTTTACTATATGCAATATCATTTAAGTTTAATATAATGTATTTTGAAATATATAAAATAATTAAATTTGCATTTGTAATATTGTATTTTGTAAGTTTATTCTTAATTGCAGGAATAGATAAAGAAAATGTTAAAATTGAAAAATGTTTATTAATATATGGGTTTATATTATCTATTGCATATATAATATATGTATGTACAAATTATAAAGTTAATGTATATTCATATATTATATATATAATATTAATGTTAATATTTATGATTATAAATGAAATATTATTACATAAATATCAAAAAAATAATTATTATATCTTATTAATATCTTTATTTAGTTATATGTTAATTTTTAGTAATTTAATTGGATTTATAATTACATTTACAATTTCAATTATTGCTATATTTATAAATTTAATAATTAATAAAATATTAAAAACAACAAATAATAAGATACCAATAGCATTTTACATAAGTATAATAAATATTATATATATGATTTTAGTAAATTATTTACAATATTATATTTTAAAAATATGAGGTAAAAATAAATATGATAATAACATTAAAAGATAAAATAAAACAAGATAAAGCATTTACAGGAATTGATTTATCAATATCAATAGTAATACTAGTTATTGCAGTTTCAGTTATTGCAAGTATGAGTTATAACTTATATTTAAGTGGTTCTGGAATAAAAAGAAATGTAATTGCAACTAATTATCAAATAGAAATTCAAGAAATGATACAAACATTAGAATATAGTGAAGTTACATTTAATGATAGTAATACATTAAAAAGCAAATTAGATACGATGTTAAATACAGAGGGTACTGTTAATGAAAATTCTTATACTGCACGAGTAGATAACTTTGATATAACAGTTCAAATTGAAAATTACAAAGATAGATTTGAAAAAAAAGAAAATAAAGAAGACTATATAAAAATTATAACAGTTAAAATAAGTTATAATTTAGGAAAAACAAACAATGTTCAAACTCTTGAAATAAAAACATTAAAAACGATTAAATAAGAAAGGAATTTAAACATTATGAAATGTGAAAAAGGTATAACATTAACTGCATTAGTAATTTATGTTATTGTATTCGTATTTATAATTGGTATTGTATCTACTGTTACGTCATATTTCTATAATAATGTTATAAATTTTGATGAAACAACAAAAAGTTATGTTGAAATAAATAAATTTAATATGTATTTTTTACAAGATATAAAATCAAATGATGTGATTTTTAAAAATTTTATTAAAAAAGATGAAGTAAATACAGGTATAACATTATATAATACAAAAAACTTTGAAACAGTATCATACAATTTTGAAAATAATTCAATTTACAGAAATGGAATATTAATAAGTAAAAATATAAAAAATGTTAAAATAGAGATAGAAGATAATAAAGTATTAAGTATATTTATACAAACTGAGGGAACAGCAGGTTATGCAAAAACTATTAAATATTCTATTGATTAATATGTAATAAAAATTGTTAAATTTATGTAATTAACAGAAAATACTACAAAAAAATATAAAAATACGATATAATTAATTTAGTAACAAAGGAGGAAAGAATATGGCAAGAACACAACCATTAGGAATTGAATTAGTTAGAAAAGGTTTAATAACTGAAAGAGATGTAGAAAATGCATTAAATTATCAAAAAAATAATCCAAATGAAAAAATGGGAGATATACTTAGAAAATTAAAAGTATGCGATGAAGAAAAGTTAATTGAAGCTATTGGAGAAATAGTTGGAGAAAATGGTGTAATACTTAAAAAAGAAAATATAAACATTAAAATGGAAGAATATATATCATTAGATATTGCAAAACAAAATAAAGCAATACCATTTGATATTGAAAATGGAAAAATAAAAGTATGTTTTGCTGATACTACAAATAGAAGAAATATAGATACTATTAGATTATTATTACTAAATAAAGGTTTAGTAATGGAAAGATACATAACTTTTGAAGGAATTATTAACGATTTATTAAAAGGATTTGAAGGAACAGTTTCTGAAAATATTACAACTTCAAGTGATGTTACATATTTAGTAGATAGTATTATAAAAACAGGTATGGAAAGACGTGCAAGTGATATTCACTTTGAACCTATGGATGAAATTTTGAGAGTACGTTATAGAATAGATGGACAACTATTTACAGTAGCAGAAATTGAAAAATCAAAACAACAACAAATAATAGGTAGATTAAAGGCAATATCAAATATGCATCAAGAAAAACAAGAATCACAAGATGGTAGAATTATATTATATCCAGATTATAATATACGTGTATCTTCACAAAGAAATGTATATGGAGAAAAATTTGTTTTAAGATTATTAAAGAAAAATACAACAATAAGAGGCTTATTTGAATTAGGATTTCCAAAAGACGAAAAAATGATAAAACAATGTTTTGATAAAAGAAACAGTATAACAATTATGGCAGCACCTACTGGAGAAGGAAAAACAACAACATTATATAGTATTATAGATTATTTAAATAAACCAGAAATAAATATAACAACAGTAGAAGACCCAGTAGAAATTAGAATACCAGGTTTAAATCAAATTGAAATTGATGCAAAAGTTTCATTTTCAGATTCTTTAAGAACAGTATTAAGACAAGATCCTGATATAATATTAGTAGGAGAAATTAGAGATCATGAAACAGCAGAAATAGGATTTCAAGCAGGACAAACTGGTCATTATGTATTATCAACAATACATACAATAGATGCAATAGAAGTAATAACAAGATTAAGAAAAATGGGAATATCAAATTATGATATATCAAGTACACTTGCAACATCTGTTTCACAAAGACTTGTAAGAAGATTATGTCCAAATTGTGCAAAAGAAAGAAAATTTACAGATGAAGAAATAGAAAAAATTAAAAGTATTGGAGAAAAATATGGCATTGAATTTGATTTGAAAAATGCTACAACTTTTGATGCCGTAGGATGCAAAAAATGTAATAATGTTGGATATTATGAAAGAATAGCAATTTTTGAAGTATTAGCTATTGACGATAACATACGTGAATTAATTGCACAAGATGCATCAACATTAAAAATAAAAGAACAAGCATTAAAAGGATTATATAAACCAATGGTTGTTGATGGAATTAATAAAGTATTAGCAGGAATTACAACCTTAGAAGAAATAGATAGAAAATTAAATATATTATAATTAAGGAGGAACACTAATGATACAAATTGAAAAAATACTACAAAGTGCTATAAATAAAGATGCATCAGATGTACATTTAATATCAGGATTAAAACCTACTTTTAGAATTGCTAGGGAATTAATTCCAGAAGGAGAGCATGTTTTAACAGAAGAAGATATTTATGAAATATATGATTACATAGTTAAAGGAAATATAGATAAAGATAATGTGTTTAAAGAAACAAAAAAATTAGATACTGCTTTGGAATTAAAGGGAATACGTTTTAGGGTTAATATATCATTATCTAATGATGTTCCAGTTATAACTCTAAGAATAATAAAAAATGAATTACCAACTTATGAAGAATTAGGAGTACCAGAAATTGTAAGACGTATGACTTATCAACAACATGGTTTAATCCTTGTAACTGGTAAAACAAACTCAGGTAAAACAACTACATTAAATGCATTAATAAATGAAATAAACAAAACTCAAAATAAAAAAATATTATCATTAGAAAACCCAATAGAATATAAACATAAATCAAATAAATCAATAATAGTACAAAAGGAAGTTGGACAAGGAAGAGATTTAAGATCATTTAGTGATGGTGTAAAGAACTCTTTAAGAGAAGATTGTGATATATTAGTTATAGGAGAAATTCGTGACAGAGAAACAATGGAAGCAGGAATAGAAATGGCAGAATCAGGGCACTTGGTAATAGGAACATTACATACCAAATCTTGTGCAGAAACAATAGATAGAATGATTAACTTTTACGAAGTAAGAGACCAAGCAAGTGTAAAATATCTGTTATCTTCTTTGTTAAAATTAGTTATTTCACAAAGATTATTAAGAGGAACGGATGGAAAGTTAGTATTAGTACCAGAAGTAATGGTAGTAGATAATGTAGTTTCAGGACTTATAAGAAAAGAAAAACTAAGTGTTTCAGAAATAGAAGATGCAATACAAAGTGGTTTAGAAAAAGGAAGTATAAGTTTAATTAATTCAATAGCCAAAGTATTTGTAGATGATAAAATTACATTAGACCAAGCAAAATCACAAATTGAAGAAAAAAATTATGAAATGTTAAATAGAACAATTATGCAATTAAGAATAAAACAAGGAAAATAAAAAATTAAAAGGAGGAAGTAAAATGCCACAATACAGATATAGAGCGTTAACATCTGCTGGAACAATTGTTACAAGTAGAATGGACGAAGTCAATGAACAAATAGTAAAAAATAAATTAAAAAGAAATGATTTAATACCTATTTATGTTAGAAAAATTGGTAAGTCTAGAAGAAAAAAAGTAACAAAAAGAAATGTTTCTGAATTGAATGAATACTTGAAAAATGCTAATACTGCAAATATCGTAAAAAACAGAGAAGAAAATAAATTAAGTTTTATTCAAAAGATAAAAAGAAGTATTAATAAGGTTGAAAAAATAACAACAAGAGATATTATAATATTTACACAAAACTTTTATTTACTAAAAAAAGCAAATTTCAATAACATACATGCATTAAGTACAATAATAGAAAATACGGAAAATTTTGAATTACAAGAAATAATAAGAGATATACTAGCAGGTGTTGAATCAGGAGAAAATATTTATACAACAATGGAATATTATTCTGATGTATTTCCATACTTATATGTTAATATGATAAAGGTTGGAGAACAATCAGGTTCTCTTACAAAATCATTAGAACAAGCAGTTAAATACTTAGAAGATTCAGATGCTTTAAATAAGAAAATAAAGAGTATATTATTACCAAATATAGCAATGTTTGTAGGATTAATAATAATGTTATTTGTTGGAACATTAGTTGCAATACCAGCAATACAAAATGTATTTGATGCAATAGGTTCAAAAGACCAATTACCTGCTATAACAATATGGTTTTCTGGTGTTGTAGATAATTTAGTTGCATATTGGTATATACCACTTACAATAATAGCAGCAATTGTAGGTTTAATATTATGGTATATTAATACACCTAAGGGTAGATATGATTTTAACTATTTTAAATATACAATGCCTATATTTGGAAAATTAATATATGCCTTAGATTTTTCAAGATTTATAAGAGCGATGGCATTAAACTTAGAAAATGGTATGAGAATTCAAGATGCAATTGAGGTAAGTAAAAGTGTATGCAAAAACCTTGTTATGAGGTCAATTATTGAAGCCTCAATAAATAACTTACTTATTGGTCGTTCATGGTTAGAACCATTTGAAAAAGCACATTTTGGAACAACAATGCCAACAGAGATGTTAAAAATAGGTATGCAAACAGATTTAACAGAAATGATGCAAAAATTATTAATATATATGGAAACAGATATTGATAATAATTTAAAGAGAATAATAAAAGTTTTACCAGAAGTAACTTATGCATTTGTTGGAGCATTATTAATATTCTTTGTATTAGTAGTATTAGTACCATGTATCCAAGTTTATATGGGTGGATTTATGTTCTCAGCATATGGATTTTAGTAAATATAACAAAAAGCGGACATTTAAAAAATCAGATGTCCGTATTTTGTTTTTAAATGAAAGGAATAATATGAAAATAGGAATAGATATTGGTGGAAGCCATATTGCAGTTGGTTTAATTGAAAAAAATGCAAATGTAATTATAAAAAAAGAAAAAGATATATCTTTAATAGATAAGAAAAATATTGAAGAATTTCTAATAAAGAATATTGTAAAATATATAAAAGAAATATTAGAAGAAAAAAATATAAGTATAGAAAAAATAGAATTAATAGGTATTTCAGCACCGGGAACTATAAAAAATGGAAAAATAATTAAAGCAACAAATTTAAAATTAGAAAACTTTAATATTGTATCTAAATTAAAGAAATATTTTAATGTAAAAATTTCAATAAGAAATGATGGAAAAAGTGCAACATTAGCAGAAAAACAATATGGAGAAATGAAGGAATATAAAGATTTTGTATATATTTGTTTAGGAACAGGAATTGGTGGAGGAGTAATAATAAATAACAAATTATTAAAACCTGCTAAATTTGAAGGATTTGAAATAGGTCATATAACAATTGAAAGAAATGGCAAAAAGTGTACTTGTGGAAAAAAAGGTTGTTGGGAGCAATATGCTTCAATGAGAGTATTAAAAACATCATTAATTAAAGAACTTAAATTAGATAAAAAAATAACAAGTTTTGAGCTATTAAATATTTTAAAAGAAAAAATGGCAGATGAAAATATAAGTAAAATAATTGATAAATATCTAGAAAATTTAGCAATAGGAATAGAAAACATAATAAATATATTTGAGCCAGAAGCAATATGTATAGGTGGAAGTTTTGTATTTTATAAAGATATATTATTAGGTAAATTAATCGAAAAATTAAAGAAAAGAAATGTAACATATAATAAAGTTATACCACAAATAGTGTGTGCAAAATTTAAAAATGATGCAGGAATGGTTGGAGCAATTTTATAGGAAAATAATAAAAAGCAAAAAGGAAAAAAATATTGACAAAATTTACATAAAATGATAAAATGTTAATATCAAAATTTTATATTGATATAATTTATATCAGATGAATTTTTGAAAAATAATTTTTTCATGAAAGGAGAAAGAATCAATGCTACGGTTTGATGATGAATATTATCAGAATGTAATCAAGGAACATCACTATGACCCGATGGATTTTAATCCAATTGATTTCTCGTTGAATCAAATATCTTCGAGAAATTTACAATACAAGTGGTTGTGTCATTACAAAGGAAATTCTTTTGCAGAAGCTTTGCGGAGTAATAAAAATTGTATTGTAACTACAGGTATAGGGTTGAGTGGAACACCACATTTGGGCACATTATCTCAAATTTTAAGGGCTATATTTCTTCAACAGAATGGACTAAAGGTTCAGATTGTGTTAGGTGATTTAGATTCATATAATGCTAGGAACCAACCATTGGATATAGTTCTTGAGAGAGCAGAAAAGTACAGAAGTTTCATTAAAAAACTGGGATTTGATGATACACAGGGGATTCTTAGAACTCAGTATAATAATGAACAGATTTTGAAGACTGCATATTTAATTTCGAAATCTTTAAAAGACAAAGACTTTAAAGATGCTGAAGAAGATTTGTCAGAGTTATATCAAAGAAAAGGAATTTATCCTGGAATTGAATTTCCAGTAAAACAGGCAATTTTACTTATGACAGCAGATTTTATTCATCTTGGAAAAGAAAATGGCTATTCGAATGTTTTGATTATGCTTGGATTGGAAGAACATTTATATGTTCAAATTGCTAATAAGGTTGTAGACAGAATGCAATATCCATTTACGATTAGTTCAATGTATTCAAGAATAATAAAAGGTTTTAATGGTTATCCGAAGATGAGTAAGAGCATTCCAGAATCTTCAATTACGGTGGACATGCCTTTTGAGCAAATGTATGATATTATATTGAATCAAGAAGGAGATTATGATTCTCCTATGGATTCAGTTGTATATCAAATGATGTGTGCAGTATCTTATTATTCACCAGATGAATTAGACAAGTTGTATAATATTTGCAAAGAAAAAGGCAAAAAATGGCGAGAATCCAAAAAGCAATATGTAGATATGCTTTTTGGAATATGTAAAAAATGGCAATAAAATGGGGAGGAATAACAATGAATGTAAAAGTTTTTTTTAATGAACTTGAGACTAAGCTTTTGAATCCTAATCGGGATTTAAGTAAACTCTCAGCTGAAGAACAATTTGACATGATTATGAGCAAGGTTGGAGAATTTCCAGATTCAGTTGTGGCGAAAAATACGTTACTCGACAAATTAAAGTTTTCGAAAGACAGTGGAAAACCACTTGTAGTGAAATTTGGTATTGATCCTACAGGCTCTCAAATTCATCTCGGTCATGCAGTACCGCTACTTAATCTTAGAATGTTTCAAAATATGGGGCATAAAATTGTCATTGTAATAGGCGATTTTACAGCTATGATAGGTGATCCATCTGGTAGAAATACTGAAAGAGAAGCTCTTACCCATGATATGGTTGTTGAAAATATGAAAACATATGAAAAACAAGCGGGTAAGATTATCGACTTTAATTCACCTAATATTGTTAAACGCTTTAACTCTGAATGGATGAGTAAATTAACTATTCCAAACTGGATTAAGTTTCAGTCTTCTATTTCTGTAACTGAAGTACTCCAAAGAGAGGATTTCAAAAAAAGAATTGAAGCTGGTGGTGGAATTACTATGGCAGAGCTTGAATATGCTTGTTACATGGGATATGATTCTGTTATTCTCAAACCAGATATTGAACTTGGAGGCAAAGATCAGTTCTTGAATTTGCATATGTGCAGAAACATGATGAGAATTGCTAATGAAGAACCTGAGGTTATTATTACTTATAATATTCTCTCTGGTACAACTGGTGTAAAGGATGAACAGGGAAGATTCCAGAAAATGAGTAAGAGCTTAAAAAATTACATAGCGGTTGAAGAGGAACCTAGTGAGATGTATGCTAAAGTTATGTCTATAACTGATGATGTAATGTGGTTATGGTACAGAGAACTGACAAGTATAACTCCCACAGAACTTGAGATACTGAAAAATGCTGTTTCTTCTGAACAAATTCATCCAAAAGATGCAAAAAGTCTTTTAGCACGTGTAATAGTTGCTACATTTAATGATTTCAACAAGAATGTAGTAGAGGAGGCAGAAGAAAACTTTAATTCTAAATTTGGAAAGAAAAAACAACTTGTACCTGATGATATGAGGATTGTTTCTGTTTCTCCAGATGAGACGGTGATTTCTGTGTTAGCTATTGCAACTAATAATAGTAAAAGTCAAATTAATAGGATTCTTTCTGGTAATGGACTTAAGGTACTTAAAGAAAATGAATATGTTCTTCTTACAAAAGAAGAACTCAATTCAAATGTTACTGCGTTTGACGGCTTTGTTTTCAAGGTTGGAAAGCGTAACTTTATCAAAATTGTTATTGATAAGTAAAAAGAACATAACTTTAAAATGTCAATTACCTTATGTAGGGTGGGAATTTCCTGCCCTACATAAAATATATTTATAAGAATATAATTTTTATATTTTTATAAATGTATTTTAAAAGAAGAGGTGAAAAACTTGAGTCCTATTTTAGAATTTTTATATAGGATGAATTTAGATTATGAAATTTCAGATAATTTGATTATAAAAGCATATAAAGAAATTTTAGAAATAAAGGATAAAGAAAAAAGTAATATTTTTATTTGTACATTATTTACATATTTAATGTTGAAAAAAAGAAATAGTGAAGTGATTGCAAAATTATTAGAAGAATCATTTAAAAAAGACAACTTTATGCCATATCATGAAAAACTAAATATTAAAAATAAAAATCCGATAATTTTGTTGGCGGGTAGTGGAAAAAAAGGAATAAAAACTATAAATATTTCAACTACCTCTGCTATAGTCGCTATATCATTGGGAGCTAATATTTTGAAGCCATGCTCAATGGCAACATCATCTATGAGTGGATCATTTGATTTTCTTAATATGGTAGGTGTTAATACACAATTAAGTATTGATAATACTAAAAAGATTCTTAATGAAACAGGGTTTGGTATATTTGCAATTGAAAAAATAGTTCCAAATTTTGATAGAGTATATGGAAACGTTTTTTATGCACCAAATATATTAAGTTATGGTCTTGCTGCATTAATATGTCCAATAAAGCCAGATATAGTTTTATATGGCTTGGCTAATAAAGATATAGAAATGAGTGGACAGATTTTAAAAAAGTATAATGTAAATAGATATAGAATAGTGTCTAGTGAAATTGATAAAATATTTTTTATGGATGAATTAAATATTTTTGGAAAATCATATATTTTAGATGATAATATGAGCAAAAAAAGTATGTACGAATTTCAAAAAATATTAAATTTAAATAAATATAACTATGATATTAATAGCATAAAGGAATCCAATAATAAGACGAATAATATAAATATTGCACTAAATATATTAAAAGGAGATAGTAATACAGCATATAGTAAGGTTGTCGCATTAAATGCTGGAAATATATTACAATTATCAGGAATAGTAAATACTATTGAAGAAGGGTATTACAAAGCGTTAGAAAAGATAAAAACAGGTGAATGTATTCATGAATTAGAAAAAATCATTATTGCTAGTGGTGGAGATATAAATAAATTGTTAGAAATTAAGGAGTAAATTATGAAGGCTATTATATATGATGACGTTAATAATTACAGTTTTGTGGACAATTTTGAAGAACCAAAGATGGATAATCAGTTAAATGTTAAGATTAAAGTTTTGTATTGTGGAATTTGTGGTAGTGATATTCATAAATTATTATTTGAAAAACCTAATAAAGATTACGTAAAAACGAAAGTGTTAGGACACGAAATTGCAGGTATAGTAGTCGACAAAATGAAAAACGTAACGGATATACAAATTGGAGATAGAGTAGTTGTTGAGCCATTATTGTTTTGCAATAATTGTGATATGTGCAAGAGGGGATATATACAATTCTGTGAAAATTTAAAATCATTAGGAAAAGATTTTCAAGGTGGATTTGCCGAATATTTGATTGCAAATGAACGACAAATACATAAAATAAGTAAAAATGTTGATACAAGAATAGCAACATTATCTGATCCATATTCTGTTGCTATACATATTGCTAACATGGTACAGGAAAAAGTAAACAATATAAAAAGCATAAAAGTGGCAATAATTGGTGATGGAATTATAGGAATGGCTTGTGCTGAATTATTATCTCAGGAAAATGAAGTAATTGTTTTTGGTAAACATAATAATCGCACTAATATATTAAAAAAAATAGATGTTAGTTATATAGATATAAAATGTATTGATAGATATTTAGACTATTTTGATGTAATTATTGAAGCTGTTGGTGGAAGACAATCAAAAACTCTTGAGGAAGCTATAAAAATATCTAAAAAAAAGGGAATTATATTTGTTGCAGGAGTTTACGATAACAATTTTACATTCAATATATCATTGAGAAATGCATTTTATAAGGAATTGAGCATTATTGGGTGTAATTCATTTGAGAAAGAAGGTAATATTTCAAACTTCAAATTAGCATTAAATTTTTTAAGTAATAATAGCATAATATCTAAGGATTTAATTAGTAAAATATATGATATTTCCGATTTTCATAAGGCAATAGAATATATAAAAAATAGAAAGATTAATGAGTGTATTAAAGTTATGATTAAAATGTAAGGAAATTAAAAATATGGAAAAGAAAATAAAAATGCTTGTATTTGATCAAGATGGTACATTGTATCCTAATGAAAATGACCTAATTATAGAGACAAGAAGAAAAACAAAATATTGGTTATGCAATAAATTGGGGAAGGATTTAAATGAAATTAATGAATTATATAAACAATTACCTAAAAAATATGCAAATCCATATTTAGGATTTAAATCTTTAGGTTGTAGTGTAGATGAGTATATGTCAGAAGTATTTGATAAAGTGGATCCAAGCAAGTTCCTAGAATTCAATCAAATGTTGTATAGTTATTTTAAATATAATAAACAATTAAAAGCTTTAGTTACTTTTGCATCGCCTAATTACACAATAAAATTACAAGAAACATTAAGATTAAAAAATTTCTATGATAAAATATTATATGTAAAAGATTTTAAAACATATTCAAAAGGGCAATGCTACGAGCAATTAATTAAAGATTTTAATATTAAATTTGATGAAATGTGTGTTATAGGAGATAGTTACTATAATGATATTTTACCTGCACTGCAATTGGGATGTGAAGCCATTTTAATATCAAATAAAGTTAAATCATTAAAAAATGTGCAAATATATAAAAACATAGAAAGTTATATAGAGAAAGGAAATTAATTGTGGCAAAATTATTTGTATTAATAGGATTACCTGGAGCAGGTAAGAGTACTTTTGCACAAGTTGTAAGAGAAAGAAATAAGAAAATTGAATATGTGTCCTCGGATGAGCTTAGAAAAGAATTTAGTGAGTTTAAAGACAATCATAGTAAAATATTTGATATTATGAATAAGAGAACAATAGATATGCTTAGAAAAAATAATAGTGTGATATATGATTCAACAAATCTTGAGAGAAAATATAGAATAGACTTATTTAATAAAATCAGAACGTTATCATTGGAAAATTTGAAAGTTGAAGCAGTATTTATTCATAATGGTTTAAATAAAGCAATTGAACAAAGCAAAAATAGAAAAAATAGAAATGATGTTAATGAAAAATTAATAAGAGATATGTATGAAACTATGGAACTTCCGAGTGTCAATAAAGATTGCGATGAAATTATTATTCCTTATATATTTAATATTAATAATGAATTTGATTTAAAATACTGCAAGATATACAAAAATGATGAAGATTTTTATAAATATGTAAAAGAAGTGGATGTTTTACTATATGAAAAAGATTTAGATGAGGGGCGAGAATATGATTGAAAAAATAGCAATAGTTGCAGATATTCATGCAAACAAATATGCACTTTATAAATTTTTAGAATATATAGATAAAGAAGAAATTAAGTGTATATTAAATATAGGAGATTTTGTTCAAATTGGACCAAATCCATATGAGGTTTCAACTAAAGTACTTAAAGATATTAGATTTATTAATATATTGGGGAATAATGAAACAAGTTTGTTCAAAATTGATGAAACAATACAAAATAATGAAATTGCACATAGACTATGGACAAGAGAGCAAATGAAAGAAAACTTTGAAAATATAAAGCTAATACCTAAAACTAAAATTATAACAAAAAATAATTTAAAAATTCTAATGATACATTCTAGGAAAAATGATATTAAAGGTATGCCTTTAATATATACAGATGATATAGATTCGTTTGTTAAGGATTATGAAGATTTTGGTGTAGATATAGTTTTATTTGGACATACTCATGAAAAATTATATATTGAACATAATAATAAGATTTTTATAAATCCAGGTAGTTTAGGATGTTCAAAAAATGGAACGATAGACTTCGTTATATTAAAGTTAGATGATAATCAAAATATAAAGTGTAAATTTGAATCTTTAGAATATGATAAAACGGAATTAATAAAGGATTATTATAATAATAATGTTCCAGATAAAGAATTTTTGCTAAAAAAATTTTTTAAATATATTGATAATAAAAATATTAATACTAATAAATAAAAGACAAGTTAATCTGTATTAATAAGGAAAAATAAGTAGAAGATAGTAAATTGTAATAATTATTATCTTCTTTTTTGTTGAGAATTATAGCATTGTTCAATAATTCTATAAATTATGATTAAAATTTTATATAATAACATTCATAAAACTTCCATAACATAAATATTATTAAATATAAAATAATATAGGAGGTTTTTATGTTTTTAGTTTTTAATAAGCAAAAAATATATTCATATATAATAGCAGTATGTACTGTAATAATGTTATTCTTTACGGCAACATTACTTACAGATGATGATTTAGAAGCAGTTGAAACTTCTGCAACATTAAGTAACAAATTAGTTCCAATATATAGTGTAGATACAAAAGAAAATAAATTATCATTAACAATGAATTGTGCTTGGAGCGTAGAGGATATTGATAGTATCTTAGCAACATTAGATAAATATAAAATAAAAATCACATTTTTTATGGTAGGAGACTGGGTAGATAAATATCCAGAAGCAGTAAAAAAGATTAGTGATGCAGGACATGAAATTGCAAATCATTCAGATAATCATAAACACGTAAATAATTTAAGTTACGAAGATAATGTAAAAGAAATAATTAATTGTAGTGATAAAATAAAGAAAATCACAGGAAAAGCAACAACTTTATATAGAGGACCTTATGGTGAATATAATAATACAGTAGTAAAAGCAGCAAATGATAATGGGCATAAAATGATACAATGGTCAGTAGATACTTTGGACTATAATGGTTTAGACGCAGAACAAATGTGGGATAGATTGAAAAATAAAATAAGTAATGGAAGTATAATATTAATGCATAATGGAACTGAAAATACTGCAAAAGCATTAGGAAGTATAATTGAAAATATTGAAAAGAAGGGTTTTAAAATAGTACCGGTTTCAGACTTAATTTATTCAGATAATTATACAATTGATGCAAATGGAGTTCAAAAGCAAAATTAATGAATAATAATAAATAAAAAAGATATAATATAAAATAGAGAACAGGAGAGAATATATAATGTTTTTTATTGGTATTATATCAAATAAAGATTATAGTAAAATAGAAACAGAATTGTATAAAAAGTTAGACAAAAATGAATTTACTATTATAAATATAACCAATGATACTATAAATGCTATTAAAAATATAAAATATGATGTTATTTTAATAGTTGATGTAAATTCTATATTACCTGAAAATAATGATATTTTAAAACAAATAATAAATAATTCAAAATATTTAGTAATAAATACAGATATTGAGTATGATTTAGAAATTCTAAACGATTTAGAAATAAATGTAATAACTTATGGATTTAACTCAAAAACCACTATAACTGCATCAAGTATAGGAACAGATAATTTATTAGTTTGTATACAAAGAAACATAATAAATATTTATGGTAAAATTATTGAACAACAAGATAAAAAGGTTGATATTTCTGGAAAATACAATGCTAATTATATGCTAGGAATAGTGGCAATTTTAATTATTTTTGAAAAAATTTAACAAATTTAACATTTTATGTAGACAAAACCAAAATATTATGTTATAATTAAAATGTACTTAGAAAAAAAGTATAAAACACGAGCACTATGAATAGTATACAATAGATAAGTAATTAAGTAGGGAGGAAATTAAATTGAATACAAATTACACAGAAAACAACCACTTAGTATTAGTGGGAAAAATTACAAGTGAAAGAAAATTTAGTCATGAAATATATGGAGAAAGTTTTTACATATTTAATTTAGAGGTACCACGTTTAAGTGATATTACAGATATTATACCAATAACAATATCTGAAAGACTAATTGATGATGATAAAATGCAAATTGGTGCAAAAATAATTGTTAAAGGTCAATTTAGATCATATAACAGTTACGAAAATGAAAAGAACAAATTAATATTAACAGTATTTGCAAAAGACATTATATTTGAAGAAGATTTTGAAAATGAAGAAATAGTTAGTGAGGAAAATAAGAAGGTTCCTGTTTCAAATGAGGTTGTACTTGCAGGATATATTTGTAAAAAACCAATATATAGACAAACACCATTTGGACGTGAAATAGCAGATATTTTACTAGCAGTAAATAGAGCATATAATAAATCAGATTACATTCCATCAATAGCATGGGGTAGAACAGCAAGATTTTGCCAAAACTTACCTACTGGAACAGAGGTTAGAATAATTGGTAGAGTTCAATCTAGAAAATATGAAAAGAAATATGAAGATGGAACAGTAGAAGAAAAAGTAGCGTATGAAGTCTCAATAAGCAGTTTAGAAGTTACAAATAGAGACAATGAATTTATTAAGAAAGAAGACGTAACAGCAGTAGAAGAAGCAGTATAAAAATCATAAAATTCCTTTAAAGCACAAATAAGCCTGTTTTTAATAGGCTTATTTGTGTTTTTAATACAATTTAATATGAACTAAAAAATCAACGAAAATTCATTGATTTTTTTTGTATAATGTGGTATAAATTAATAAGGGATAATAGAATTAAAAGAAAGAAAAAATAATATGAAAAATATAAAAGATTACAATTTAGAAGAACTAAAACAAGAATTTATAAAAATAGGAGAAAAGCCATATAGAGCAGAACAAGTTTTTAAATGGCTATATACAACAAATATTACAACTTTTGATGAAATGACTAATCTATCAATAGAATTAAGAGAAAAATTAAAACAAGAATTTTCAATATGTGTATTCAATATTATAAAAAAGCAAGAGTCTATTGATGGAACGAAAAAATATTTATTTGACGTATTAGATGGTAATGCAATAGAAACAGTTTTAATGGAGTATAAACATGGAAAAACACTATGTGTATCTTCACAAATAGGATGTAAAATGGGATGCAAATTTTGTGCATCAACAGGAATAAAATTTGCAAGAAGCCTAACATCAGGAGAAATAGTTGAACAAGTATTAGCAGTACAAAGAGACGAAAATATAAAAATTTCAAATATAGTATTTATGGGAATTGGAGAGCCATTAGATAATTATGAAAATGTAATAAATGCTATAAAAATATTAAATAATCAAAAAGGTTTAAGCATTGGTGCAAGACATATAAGCATATCAACTAGTGGAATAGTACCAAAAATATATAAACTTGCAGAAGAAAATTTACAATGTACATTATCTATATCATTACATGCAACAACAGATAAAAAAAGAAGTGCTTTAATGCCAATAAATGATGCATATAATATAGAAGAATTAATGAAAGCATGTAAATATTATATAGAAAAAACAAATAGAAGAATATCATTTGAATATGCTCTTGCAAAAGATAATAATGACAACTTAGAAGATGCAAAAGAATTAGTAAAACTTTTAAAAGGTATGTTATGCCATGTAAATTTAATACCAATAAATAAAATTGAAAATGGTGCATATACTAAAAGTTCAAATGAAAATATCATAAAATTTAGAGATTATCTAAATGAAAAAGGAATAGTAGCAACAATTAGGAGAGAATTAGGCTCAGATATAGATGCAGCCTGTGGTCAATTAAGAAGAAAAAATTTAAAAAATGAATAAAAAAGAGAGGTGAAAAAATGAGAGCATTTGCTAGTACCGATGTAGGTAAAATGAGAGAAATGAACCAAGATAATTACTATATATCGGGTAACCAAGATAAATTCAAATTGTATATAGTTGCAGATGGGATGGGAGGTTACAATGGAGGAGAAGTAGCCAGTGCATTAGCAATAGCATCTGCAAAAAGTTATATAGAAAATAATTTTGAAACAATAGAACATGATAAAATAAATATACAAAAATTAATAAAAAGTGCAGTAGAATATGCAAATATGGTAGTATATGAAAAAGCGAAGGAAGATAAAGCACTTACTGGAATGGGAACAACATTAGAAATTTGTTTAGTATATAGTAATAGAGTATATATAGGTCATGTTGGAGATAGTAGAATTTATAGAATAAGAAAAAATTTTATTAGAAAACTTACAACAGACCATAGTTATGTTGAATCATTAGTAAAAGATGGTACAATTACAAGAGAAGAAGCGGTAAAACACCCAAAGAAAAATATGCTTATGAAGGCATTAGGTTGTAATAGTTATGTAGAGCCAGATGTAATGGTAAAAGGTTTTGAAAAAGAAGATATATTAGTTATAACATCAGATGGGCTAACAAACATGGTAAGTGATGAAGAAATATATAATACAATAAGAGAAAATATAACATTATCAACAAAAAGGTTAGTAGAGTTAGCAAATGAACATGGTGGATATGACAACATAACCGTTGTAGTTATTTATAATGATTAACAAGGAGATAATATTATGAATTTAGAAGGTAGATTATTAGGAAACAGATATGAAATTATTGAAAAAATAGGTAATGGTGGTATGGCAACAGTATATAAAGCAAAATGCCATATACTTAATAGATATGTAGCAATAAAAATATTAAGAGATGAATTTATTACTGATGATGAATTTGTAAAGAGATTTAATGCAGAAGCACAAGCAGCGGCAAGTTTAACACATCCAAATATAGTTGCAATATATGATGTAGGTCATGAAGGCGATTTATATTATATTGTAATGGAATTAGTTAAGGGTAAAACTTTAAAAGAAATAATAGTAGAAGATGGAGTTTTAGCATGGAAGTGGAGTGTAAATGTAGCAATACAAATAGCATCTGCGTTAGAAACAGCACACAGAAATAATATAATACATAGAGATATAAAACCACATAATATAATAATAACAGAAGATGGAATTGCAAAAGTAACAGATTTTGGTATAGCAAAAGCAGTTTCAAATTCAACAATTACAGCCTTTGGAACAACAATAGGTTCTGTACACTATTTTTCACCAGAACATGCAAGAGGTGGTTTTACAGATGCAAAATCTGATATATACTCATTAGGTGTTGTATTATATGAAATGCTTACAGGAAAAGTGCCATTTGATGCAGATACACCAGTATCTGTTGCATTAAAACACATGCAAGAAAAACCAGTAGAACCAATAGTAATAAATCCAAGTATACCAAAAGCAGTTAATGATATAGTTATGAAAGCAATGCAAAAAGATGCAAATTTAAGATATGCAAATGCAACAGAAATATTAAAAGATTTAAGCATGGCATTAAAAAATCCACAAGGAAATTTTGTAATATTTAATCATAATGAAAATGATTTCCCAACACAAAAAGTACCAACAGTTCATGAAAAAATTGCGGACCAAACAATTACAATAACTGCACATAATAGAAGAAAAGAAGATAAAGAACCAAAAAAGAAACCAAACTTTATTTTACAACATAAGGTGGCTTCAAGTATTATAGGAATTATATTATTATTTGTAATTGCATTTGGAATAACATTCTATGTTATGAAAGTAGGAAGATTAAAAGATGTTCAAATACCAAATTTAGTTGGACTATCTGTACAAGAAGCAAAAACAAAATTATCTGAAAGTAATTTAGTTTATGAATTATTAGAAGAAGAATATAGCGCAGATGTGCCATTAGGTTATGTTATAAAACAAGAACCTGCTTTTGTTGAAAATTATAAAATAAAAGAAAAAAATGTTATAAAAGTTGTAGTAAGTAAAGGTCAAAAAATCGTAGAAGTACCAAAAGTAGTTGGAGAAGAAAAAGATAAGGCAATAGAAAAATTAGAGGCACTTGAATTAAAAGTAGAAGTTGAAGAAGAATTTAATAATAAAATACAAGCAGGTTATGTAATAAGTCAAGATAAAGAAGAAAAATCACAAATGAAAGCAGGAGAAACAATAAAAATAGTTGTAAGTAAAGGAATAGAAATGGTAACAGTACCAAATCTATTAGGAAAAACAGAAGAAGAAGCAAAAAGAGAAATAGAAAATGCAGGTTTAAAATTAAATACAGTAATTAATGAAGAAGACACAAGTAAAGAAGACGAAAAAGTTATTAAACAAAGTATAGATGCCGGAACATCAGTTGAAAAAGATTCTTCAATAACAATTACGGTAAATAAAATTGCAAAATTAATTACAGGTACTGTAAATGTTAATTTAAAATCTTTATTACAATATAAAGACGAAACAGAAGTTGATAATGTAACAGGAGAAACTGTTGTAAAAGAAGCAGGAAAAGTAAAATTAAAAATTGTAGTTGGAGATGATACAATTTATTCAGAATCTAAGAAGAAAAATGAAACAAATATTTCTGTAAATTTCTCAGGAAAGGGTACAGTTACAATTAAAGTATATGTTGACGATATTTTAAAAGGTACAAAATCATTAAACTTAAATTCTGAAACTTCAATAACATTTGAATAGGAAAGGTTATATATGCAAGGTTTAATAACTGAAAATATATCAAATAAATATATAATAAAAGTGGAAGATAAATTGTATAATTGTTATGCCAGAGGAAAATTTAAGCAAGAAAATATTGTTCCAACTGTTGGTGATATTGTAAATATTAAAGTTACAAATTTAGAAAAATGTGAAGCGGTTATAAATGATATAACACCAAGAAAAAAATATATAAAAAGACCAAAAATAAGTAATATAACACAAATAATATTAGTAATATCATTAAAGCATCCAAAACCAGATTTACTAATGTTAGATAAACAGTTAGTTTATGCCGAATTAATGAATATAAAACCAATTATTGTATTAAATAAAATAGACTTAGAAAAAGAAGAAGAAATTTTAAGAATAGAAAAAATATATACAGATATTGGTTATAAAGTTATAAAAACAAATGCAATGAATGAAATTGGTATAGATAATGTAAAAGAAGTATTAAAAAATAATATAAGTGTATTTTCAGGAAATTCAGGAGTAGGAAAATCAACATTAATAAATAGTTTATTTAAAGAAAAACTAACAGAAGAAGGAAATATAAGTTTAAAAAATAAAAGAGGAAAAAATACAACTACTGTAACTAAATTATATGAAATAGAAAAAAATTCATATATAGCAGATACACCGGGCTTTTCTACATTTGATATAAATGAAATTGAAACTATAAATTTGGATAAATATTTTAGAGAATTTAAAGAAGAAATTTCTAAATGTGAGTTTGTTGGATGTACACATATTAAAGAAGAAAATTGTGGTATAAAAAATGCAATAAAGAATAACAAAATCTCAATAGAAAGATATGAAAATTACAAAAAAATATATGAAGATTTGAAAGACAAGGAGGAGCATAAATGGTAGAAATTTCAACATCACTTTTATCTGTAAAAAAAGAAGATATAGTAAAAGTAATATATAATCTAGAAGTTGCACATACAGATTATTTTCATATAGATGTAATGGACGGAAAATTTGTTAAAAATGATACAAAAGAATTAATGTTACATTATGCAACATTAGTAAAACAAATATCAAATATACCATTAGATGTACATTTAATGGTAGAGAATATTAAAGAAAATGTAGAAGATTATATTAGTTTAGAGCCTAATATGATTACTTTTCATATAGAAGCATGTAAAAATGAAGAAGAAGTTCTAGAAATTATAGACTATATAAAGAAAAATAATATAAAAGTAGGAATTTCAGTAAAACCAAATACTAAAATAGAAGAAATATATAAGTATTTACCATACATACACAATGTATTAATTATGACAGTTGAACCGGGACTAGGAGGGCAAAAATTAATTCCAGAAACTATATTAAAAGTAGAAGAACTAAAAAAATATATAGATAAAAATAACATTGAAATAGATATAGAAGTAGATGGTGGAATTAATATAGAAAACGTTAAAACATTAGAAGAAAAAGGAGCAAATTTATTTGTGGTAGGAACTGCTATAATTAATTCAGAGGATTATAAAGATACTATAAATAATTTAAAATAAATTAAGGAATGTGAAATTATGAGAGAGCAAGTATTTACATTAGAAAATTTTAAATCGTTTGAACCAAAGCATATTTTTGAATGTGGGCAATGTTTTAGATGGAATGTTAATGAAGATGGAAGTTATACAGGAATATTTGGAAAGAACATATTAAATGTAAAGAAAGATGGAAACAAAATAATTTTTAAAGGTATATGTGAAGAAAATATTATAAAAACTTGTACAGAATATTTTAATTTGGATACAAATTATGAAAAAATAAAAGATGAATTATCTAAAATAGATGATTATTTAAAAACAAGTATTTCTTATGGAAATGGTATTAGAATTTTAAAACAAGATTTGTGGGAAACAATAATATCATTTATAATATCTGCAAACAATAATATACCTAGAATAAAAGGCATAATAGAAAGAATTTCAAAAAAATATGGAAACGAAATAAAGTGGAATGACGAAAGTTTTTATACATTTCCAACTGTTGAAGAATTAAGCAAAGCAAGTGTACAAGATTTAAGAGAATTAGGTTTAGGATTTAGAGATAAAAGAGTATATGAAACTACACAAATGATTTTAAATAAAGAAATAGACTTAGATAAAATAAAAAGTTCAAATGATATTGAATATATAAAAGAAGAATTACAAAAATTACCCGGTGTTGGAGGTAAAGTTGCAGATTGTATAATGTTATTTTCACTAAATAAATTTGAAGTATTTCCAATAGATGTATGGGTAAGAAGGGTGATGAATGAATTATACATAAAAAACGAAGACGAAACAAAAGTAGATAAAAAAGAAATAGCAAAATTAGCACAAGAAAAATACTCAAATTTAGCGGGACTAGCACAACAATATTTATTTTATTGGAAAAGAGAAGGAGCATAAATTTATATGAGTTTAAGAATAGTATATGGAAAATCAGGTGCAGGAAAAAGTGAATATATTTTTAATGAAATAAAAAATAAAATAAATGGAAATGAGAAAATATATATAATTACACCAGAACAATTTTCATTTACTGCTGAAAAAAAATTATTAGAAACAGTAAAAAATACTTCTGTAATAAATGCAGAAGTATTAACATTTGAAAGAATGGCATATAGGGTAATGAATGAAGTAGGAGGAGTTACTAAAACAAATCTTACTGAAAGCGGAAAAATAATGTTATTATACAATATTATTGATGCTCAAAAAAATAATTTAAATTTTTTAGGAAAAACAGATAAAAACTTAGAGGTAGTTTCAAAATCTATTACAGAATTTAAAAAGCATAATATAAATGTAGAAAACTTAGAAGAAGCAATAGAAATTGTACAAGATAAATATCTAGAAAATAAATTACAAGATATATATTTGTTATATAAAAATTATCAAGAAAAAATTAAAAATAATTATATAGACGAAAATGATGTATTAACAATTTTAGTAAATCAATTAGATAAAACAAATATGTTTAAAGATACATTGATTTATATAGACGAATTTGCAGGTTTTACACCACAAGAATATGCTATTATAAAAAAATTATTGAAATGTGCAAAAGATATTACAATAACAATGTGTACAGATAGTATAGTAGAAAGTAATCTACCTGAAACAGATATTTTTTATTCAAATAAAAAAACAATAACAAAGTTATTAAAAATTGTAGAAGAACAAGAAATAACTCCAATTTATTTAGACAAGCAATATAGATTTAAGAGAGAGGAGTTAAAACATTTAGAAGAAAACTTATATTCTGTACCATATAAAAAGTACGAAAAAGATGTTGACAATATTAAATTATTTTTAGCATTAAATCAATATTCAGAAATTGAAAATACTGCAAAAGAAATTATAAAATTAGTTAGAGATGAAAATTATAGATACAATGAAATTGCAATAATTACAAAAAATATTGAACAATATTCTAGTATTATAAAAGCCGTATTTAATAAATATGAAATACCAGTATTTATTGACGAAAAAAAGGAACTTAGTCAAAATATATTAGTACAATTTATAATAGCATTATTAGAAATTTTTGCAAAAAATTGGTCTTATGATGCTGTAATAAATTATGTAAAAATAGGTTTTTTAGATATTACTAATGAAGAAATTTTTGAATTAGAAAACTATTGTACAAGTTGTGGAATAACAAAAAATAAATGGTATAAAGAGGATTGGAAATATGGAAATTATGATTTAGACTTTATTGAAAAAATGAATAATTTAAGAAAAAAAATAGTAAATCCACTTTTAAAATTTAAGAAAAATTTTGTAGGCTTAAAAAACTTTGAAGAAATTACAAGAGCATTATACCAATTTTTAATGGAAAATAATATAAATAAAAAACTACAAGAAAAAATTTACAATATAGAACAAAATAGAGAATTACAAGAAGATTATACTGCAAGTTGGAACATTTTAATAAATTTATTAGACGAAATAGTTATGATTTTTGGCAAAGAAAACACAACTTTTGAAAAATATGAAGAAATCTTAAAAGTAGGTTTAAATAATAGTAGTTTAGGAAAAATTCCACAAAATATAGAACAAATAATAGTTGGAGATATAGATAGATCTAGAAGTCATAAAGTAAAAGCAATGTTTATAATAGGAATAAATGATGGTGTATTTCCAAACATAAATAAAAATGAAGGATTTTTAGATGATAAAGATAGAGAAATTCTAAAAGAAAAAGAAATAGAACTTGCAAAGGGAATTACAGAAAAACTATATGACGATAATTTTAATATATATAAAGCATTTTCAACAGCAGAAGAAAAATTATTCTTATCTTATGCTTCAGTTGACGAAGAAGGCAAAGCATTAAGAGGGTCAATATTAATTTCTAAAATAAAAAAGATTTTTCCAAAATTAATTGAGAAAAGTGATTTAGTAGAACAAGAGGTATCAATAACTACAAAACAAATAGTTTTTGACGAACTAATAAAAAAATTAAGAGATTATATAGATGGTAAAGAAATAGATTCAATTTGGTTTGAAATTTATAAGATTTTTAGTGAAGATGAAAAATGGAAAAATAAATTAAATGAAGCCAAAGTTGCATTAAATTTTACAAATCTTCCTAATAATATTGATTCAGAAGTATTAGAAAAATTATATGAAAAAACACTTAAAACAAGTGTATCAAGGCTAGAACAATATAGAAGTTGTCCATTTTCTTTTTATTTAAAATATACTCTAAAACTTTCAGAGAAAACATTATTTCAAATACAAAATATAGATACTGGTTCATTTATGCATGAAGTAATTGATAGTTTTTTTGAACAAGTAGAAAATAAAAATATAAAATTAAAAGATATTACTGAACAAGATATTGAAAGTATAGTAAATGAAATTATTGAAGAAAAATTGTTAGAAAAGAAATATTATATATTTCAAAGTAATGCAAAATATAGAGTATTAACTAATAGATTAAGAAAATTAATTTTAAAATCTATGAAATATATTATTGCAACAATTAATGCAGGAAATTTTGAAGTCTTTGGAACAGAAATAGAATTTAAAGATAATGCAAAATATCCACCTATAAAAATAGATTTAGAAGATGGAAAACAGGTTGAAATTACGGGTAAAATAGATAGAGTAGATATAGCAAAAGATGCAAAAGGTACTTATGTAAGAGTAATAGATTATAAATCATCTGTTAAAAATATAGATTTAAACCAAGTAGTGGCAGGTCTTCAAATACAATTATTAACTTATTTAGATGCAATTACTGAAATAGAGGACGTATTACCTGCTGGTGTATTTTATTTTAATCTTATAGATCCTATTGTAAAAGCAGGTAAAAATGAAACTGATGAAGAAATTGAAAACAAAATTAAGAAAATGTTTAAAATGAAGGGGTTAATTTTAGCAGATGTAAATATAGTAAGAATGATGGATAAGAACTTAGAAAGTGGCTATTCTAGTATAGTTCCTGCATATGTTACTTCTAAAAATGAAATAAGTGAAAAACTTTCAAGTGCAATTAGTAAAGAAGAGTTTCAAGAATTGCAGAAAAATATTAAAACTACAATCAAGCAAATTTCTAAGGAAATTTTGATGGGAAATATTAATGTAAAACCATATAATAATAAAAATAAAACTCATTGTGAGTATTGCCCATATAAATCTATCTGCCATTTCGATACTTCTTTATTTGGTAATGAATATAATTACATGAATAATTTGAAGAAAGAAGAAATTTTGCGCACATTGGAGGACGCCGCACATCGGCGCACATCGGCGCACATCGGGGACGCTAAAAATGTGCAAATTTAGAACATAAATAATTTAAAAAACTATTGACAAATGAGTGAAGTTTGTATAAAATAAAAAAGTAAAAAGAAACTAAAACAAAAGAAGGGAGAAATAAAAATGATAGCAAGTCTTGAAACCGTTGGTACTCTACACACACACACACACACA
>CANRES010000011.1 GCA_947629625.1 uncultured Clostridia bacterium
AAAGAAAATCCAAGTGAATTAGATCAATGGATGTGGTTATTTTCAGGAGAAAAGGAGATGATGAAAATGGCATTAAGCAAAGGAGCACAAGCAATAAAAAAAGCATATAGAGATTTAGAATATTTAAGTCAAGACGAACAAGCAAGACAAGAATATGAGGAATATGTAGAAGCAAAATTTATTAAAAGTATGAGAATGTATTTTGAAAGAGAAAAAGGTATAGAAAAAGGAAAAAAAGAAAGAAATATAGAAATAGTAAAAAATATGTTAAAAAGTAATTTATCAGTAGAAACAATAATGGCAGTAACAGGATTAACAGAAAAAGAAATAGAAGATATTAAACAAAATTTATATTAAAAAACTTCATAAAACTATTGACATAATTTATAATATTATATAAAATATAACTATAAATTTAGAAAAAAATGGAGAAAAAACTATGAAAACTTTGAAAAAAATATTAATAATAACATTAATAACAACAATTTTTCTAATATATAGTAAAACAATAAGTTTAGCACAAACTGCAACAATAATAACAGAAACATTAAGACTAAGAAAAGAACCCACAACAGATTCAAGTATATTAGAACTAATATCAGAAGACGAAAAAGTAGAAGTATTAGAATCAGGTTTAGGTGATGATGACGGATGGTATAAAGTAATATATAAAGGAATAACAGGATATGTATATGGAGAATACATAAAAATAGATAATAATTCTAATACAAATCAAAATACAAATACAGAAAATAATAAACCAACAATAAATGAAAACACTAACACAGAGCCAGAAGAAAACAATGAAAATACAAACACAAAACCAGAAAATAATGAAGAACCACAAAATAATGAGCAACAAAATAACACAACAGAAAATAACGAAGAAAATAATAATGAAAATACAGAAAATGTTGAAGAAAATAATACAGAAACACCTGAAAACGGCGAACCAGAACAAGATAACGAAAACACAGAAGAACCTCTATTACCAAATATACAAATAAATAGTGATATGAAGGTTAAAGAAAATACAGATATTTATATAATACCATTAATAAATGCAGAAAAAATAGGAAATATTGAGCAAGAAGGAAACGTACATATAATACAAGTAGTAAACGGATGGGCATATATCAGTTTAGAAAACAATACTTATGGATGGATTAGATGCGATAAAATAATAGAAAAATAAAATTAAAAAACTTGGGGGCAATTAAAAAGGAGAAATATGAAAAGACCAGTTTTAGTTGCCGTAATAGGATATATAATAGGAATATTATGGGGACTATACTTAAAATTTAGTATAGTTCCTTTATTATTAATTTTTCTAATAATATTTTTTATAAAAAAGAAATATAGAAAACTAATTATATTAATAGCAATAGCAACATTAATATCAAACGTTCAAGTAAATTTTTTAAATAATAAATATGAAAATTTTTATACTGATGGCGAGGAATATAAAATAGTAGGAACAATAGTAAGTGAACCGCAGGAGAAAGAATATAAGACTGTATATAAAATAAAAATAGAAAGTATAAATGGAAATACTAAATATAAAAATACACAATTACTGTTAAATATAAAAGGCAAAGATAATCAATTAAAATATGGAGATAAGATAAAATTAAATGCAATATATACTAAACCTGAAACAAGTAGAAATTATAAAGGTTTTAATTATAGCGAATATTTAAAAACAATAAAAATATATGGAAATATTACATTAAATTCACAAGTACAAATAATAAAACATAATAATATAAATATAATATTTAGAATTATAAATAATATAAAACAAAAAATAATATCAAACATAAATAAAATGTTACCAGAAAAAACAGCAAATATGAGTATAGGAATATTATTAGGAGATACAGATAATCTAGATAATGATTTGAAAGAGCAATTTAAAATAAGCAGTTTATATCATATTCTAGCAGTATCAGGTACGCATGTATCATACCTAATTTTAGGAGTTGCATTTATATTAGAAAAAACAAAAATAAATAAAAGAAAATCTAAAATAATTACAATAGTTATAATAATATTTTTTATGATATTAACAGGTTTAACACCATCAGTAGTTAGGGCAGGAATAATGGGAATAATTTTAATAGGGGCGCGGAATATTCCATAGAAAATTGGATATAGCAACAAGCATAAGTTTAGCATTATTAATTTCATTAATAAATAATCCATTTAGTATAAACAATAATGGGCTTTTACTTTCTTATGGTGGAACAATAGGAATTGTATTATTTGAAAAGAAAATAGAAGAAATCATAAATACAAATAAACAGTATGTAAAAAATATAAAAATAAATAAAATAATAATTTTAGTAAAGCAAATGCTATCAGTTACAATTTCTGCGCAAATTATAATTATCCCAATAATGATGCTAAAATTTAATACAATATCTTTAACATTTTTTATATCTAGTATTTTAACAGGCTTTTTAATTGGAATAATTGTAATATGTGGATATATTTTAACAACACTAAGTTTTATAATTCCGTTTATAGCAAAACTTGGTTTTCAAATATATAATTTAATTCTAAATTTATTTATATTCATAGTAGAAATTTGTTCAAAGTTACCATTATCACAAATCTATATTACAACACCAAATATAATTTTAATAATAATATATTATTCAATTATTTTATTATTTCGATTTTCTTTTCTAAAAAAAGAGCATATAAAAAAGATATTTATATGTTTATTAATAGTAATTTTATTAACAAATATTTTTAAAATAAATTCAAATAATTTAACAATACATTTTATAGATGTAGGGCAGGGAGATAGTACGTTAATAATTACTCCAACAAATAAAAAAATATTAGTAGATAGTGGTGGCAGTAAATTAAAAGAAGAATATGATGTAGGAGAAAATACATTAGTTCCATATCTACTTAATAGAGGAATAAAGAAATTAGATTATATAATAATAACTCATTTTGATGCCGACCATTGTAATGGTTTTATTGCAGTTTTAGATAAGATAAAAGTAGGTAAAGTTTTAATTTCTAAACAAGCAGAGATTACAAATGAATATAAAAATTTAATAAATATTGCAAAGCAAAAAAACGTACCTGTACAAATTGTTAAAAAAGGGGATAAAATTAGTTTTGATAAATTTGTATATATAAACATCCTTTATCCAACAGAAAATTTAAAATTTGGAGATATTAACAATAATTCAATAGTGTTCAAATTGAAGTATGGAAATTTTAGTGCATTATTTACGGGAGATATAGAAAAAGAAGCGGAATATGATATTTTAAATTTATATAAAAATACAAATATATTAAATTCTACAATATTAAAAGCTGGACATCATGGCTCAAAAACCTCGTCAACTCAAGAGTTGGTAGAAGCGGTAAAGCCTAAGTATGTACTAATAGGAGTAGGTAAAAATAATACTTTTGGTCATCCATCAGAAGAGGTTATTGAAAGATTTGAAAAATTTCGGTATAAAGGTTTATAGAACAGATAAAAATGGAGAAATTTCAATAAAAGTAAATAATCAAAATAAATTAAAAATAACAACAATGCTCTAAATACTATTATTTGAATATTTTGCTAAAATTTGTAAATAATATATAAAAATTGGAGGTTTTTATGAAGGGAAAAGTATTATTAACATCAATTTTAGTAGGAATATTCTTAATTTCAATATTTACAGGAATATATATTTTTAAAATAAATAATGAGAAGAATAAAAAAATATCTAAAATGCAAGAATTACAAGATCATACAATAAAACAAAACATAGAAAATTCAATAGAAACAGAAGAAACATTAAGTGCAAATTCAAGTGAAGAAAAGATAACTCCGCATACAAGATTAATATTAAGAAAATATTATGAAGATTGTGGACATAGTATAAATGAATATGTTGAAACGCCAGTTGAATTAATAAATATGACAAAAGAAGAATTAGAGGAAGAATATAAAGACTGGAATGTTTATATATTTTCAGAAGAAGAAGTTATTATTATAAAAAGTGTTAATGGATTTTGTAATGAGCATTATTCTTTAAAAGATTTAGATGGTTATGTTGCAATATATAAAGTAGATAAAAATGGTAATGAAACTCTTCAAGAAAAAACATCGATTTCAACAAGATATTTAACACAAACTGATAAATCACATTTAGAAAGTGGTATAAAAATATATGGCACAGAGAATTTAAATAAATATATAGAAGATTTCGAATAAAATAGGGGATTAAGGAATATAATAATAGTAATTTATGTAAAAAATACTTTTATGGAGGGGTTTATGAGTTACGAGAAGTACGTAAGAGAAAATGAAATTTTAGATAAAAATCAAAAAGAATATGAGAAAGAACTAGTACAAAGTATTTTAGTTACAAGAAATAATTTAGATGTTGCAAACAAAAATTATGAGTATGCAGAAGAAGAATTAATTGATTATTATTTATATAGAATAAAAGCAGAAAAAGCAAAATATAATTATTTACTTAGAAAAGCAAAGCAAAATGGCATTATTATTGACTTCTTAAAAGATTATGATAATACAGATACAAAAGTAGTATAAATTAGTTATAAATTATAACTCTTAATCATAATATAATTTAGGACGAGGTGATTAAGAGTGGAATTAAATACAATAATACCATTTATAGTTGGAGTTATCTTATTATTTTTACTTGGAAAAATATTTGTATTACCAATAAAAAGTATTTTAAAATTAATTGGAAATTCAATATTAGGTGCTGTACTAATTTATATAATTAATTTAATTGGTGGAGCATTTAATTTTCATATAGGTTTAAATTTTATTACTGTACTAATTGTAGCAATATTAGGAGTACCAGGTGCAGTTTTACTTACATTAATAAGAATTTTAATTGGATAAAAATTAGAATAAAAAATGAGCCCCTCCTTATTAAATAAATTGGAGGGGTTATTATATTTTTAAATTATTTACTCAACTGTTACAGATTTTGCAAGATTTCTTGGTTTATCTACGTCTAAACCTTTATTTTTAGAAATATAGTAAGCAAAAAGTTGTAAAGGTATAATAGATAAAACAGGTGAAATAAAAGCATTAGTATCAGGAATATTTAATACATAATCAAAATTCTTATTATTAACATCTTGATTAGATATTATAAATGTTTTAGCACCACGAGTAATAACTTCTTGAATATTACTAATAGATTTTTCAACTAAGTTTTTATCTGTTAAAATACCAATAACAGTTACACCATTTTCAATTAAAGCAATAGGACCATGTTTTAATTCTCCTGCTGCATAAGCATCTGAATGAATGTAAGATATTTCTTTTAATTTTAAAGAAGCCTCTAATGCAACAGTATAATCAATACCTCTACCTAAGAAATACATATCCTTTTCAGTATAAACTTTATTCGCTAAATCTTTTACAATATCTATATTTTCTAATACTTTATCAATTTTTGCAGGTAACTCTAAAATATCATTTTTTAAATCCTCTAATAATTTTGTATCATAACTTCCTAAAATTTCTGCAAAGTGAATAGCCAAAATATCTAATAAAACAACTTGTGATGTATAAGCCTTTGTTGATGCAACTGCAATTTCTGGACCAGCATGAGTATAAATTGTATAATCAGCCTCTCTTGTAATAGAACTACCTATTACATTAGAAACAGCAATAGTTTTAGCACCTTTACTTCTAGAAAGTTTTAAAGCAGCGATAGTGTCCGCAGTTTCACCTGATTGGCTAATAAAAATAACTAATGTTTTTGAATTAATTAACGGATTTCTATATCTAAATTCAGAAGCAATGTCAACTTCAACAGGGATATTAGTTAATTCTTCAAAAGTCTTTTTAGAAGCTAAACCTGCATGCATAGCAGTACCACAAGCTACAATATAAATTTTATTAATTGAAGATAAATACTCTTTTGAAAGTTCTAAATCGTCAAAAGCACATTTTTCACCTTTTTTAATTCTAGAACCAATAGTTTCTCTTACAGTATTAGGTTGTTCATAAATTTCTTTAAGCATAAAATCTTCATAACCATCTTTTTCAGCGGCAGAAGCGTCCCAATCAATATTTTTAATAGGTTTATTAATAATAGATAAATCATTATCATAGAAAACAACCTTATCTTTATAAACCTCAACAAATTCATTATCATTTAATAAATAGAAATTTTTTGTAAATGATAAAATAGCAGGTATATCTGATGAAATATAATTTTCTGTTTCAGTTGTACCAATAACTAATGGACTATCTTTTCTAGCAACTATCATAACATCAGGGTAAAGTTTTGAAATAACTTCAATAGCAAAACTTCCTTTTAAATCTTTACAAGCACTATTAACTGCTCTTAAAAATTTTTTATCATTATTATTTGTATCTTTTGAAAAATAATAATGAATTAAATTAGGAATTACTTCTGTATCTGTTTGAGATAAGAAGATATATCCATTATCAGATAAAAATTTTCTTAAATCACTATAATTTTCAATAATTCCATTATGAACAACAGCAAAAGTATTACTATTATCTAAATGAGGGTGAGAATTTTCTTTTGATGGTTTACCATGTGTAGCCCATCTAGTATGAGCAATACCAACTGTACCCTCTAAATCATTAATCCCTTCTAAATCATATAAATTTGCAACTCTACCTTTATTTTTTAAATTAGAAACTCCATATTTTTCAATAGTAGAAATTCCAGCAGAGTCGTAACCCCTATATTCTAATTTTAAAAGTCCATTTATTAATATAGGACTTGCTTTTTTAGTACCTATGTACCCAACAATTCCACACATAAATTTGTGCCCCCTTTGAAAAATTTTAAAATATATAGTTTTCAAAGTGGAATTACTTTTATTGATTCTGTTATAATATCACTATTATTTTTTATCAATAAATAATGGCAGTAATCGTGCCATAGAGCCATCCGCCGAATATTTCGATAAGCTCTATCCTCGTCAACAATTTTTTAAAAAAATTGTCCAGGCGCTTTTATCTTAAAATACTACTCCTTTCTATAAAATTTTACTTTAAAAACTATACTATATTATATTACTACAAAAAATAAAATGTAGCAAGTACATTGATAAAATTTGTTAAAAATAGTATAATAAATGTTGAAAAAATAAATTAAAAAGTATCATTTTTTGAAAGGATAAGAAATGTTTATAATAGAAAATGAATTAAAAAAATTACCAGACAAGCCACGGTGTATATATAATGAAAGATATAGACGACAATATTATATATGTAGGAAAAGCAATATCATTAAAAAATAGGGTAAGACAATATTTTAGAAAAACAAATAAAACAAAAAGAATAGAAAACATGGTAAAATTAATAGACCATTTTGAATACATAGTCGTAGATAATGAAGCAGAAGCATTAATATTAGAATGTAACTTAATAAAGAAAAATAGACCAAAATTTAATGTTTTATTAAAAGACGATAAAACATACCCATATATTAAAGTTGATGTTAAATCAGACTATCCTAATGTATTTATAACAAGAAGAATACAAAATGATGGTGCAAAATATTTTGGACCTTATGCAAATCCAGGTAGTGCAAAAGAAATGTTAGATTTTATAAAACAAAAATTTAAAATAAGGCAATGTAGAAATTTTAAATCTAATACAAGAGTATGTTTAAACTATCATATAAATAGATGTCTAGGACCATGTGTAGGAAAAATATCAAAAGAAGAATATAGAAAGCAAATAGACGAAATAATTTTATTTTTAGAGGGAAAAACAGACAAAATTATAAAACAATTAGAACAAGATATGAAAGTCGCATCTGAAAATCAAGAATATGAAAAAGCGGCATATATAAGAGATAAAAAAATAGCAATAGAACAAATATCACAAAAACAAATAGTTTCAAATATAAATGAAAATGATATAGATGTTATAGGAATTGCAAAAAATGAGTTATATGTTTGTGTAGAGATATTTTTTATAAGAAAAAGTAAAATGATAGGAAGAGAAAGTTATTTTTTTGATGATTTAAAAGATATGGAAAATGAAGATATAATTTCAGGTTTTATAAAACAATATTATATAGATTCTCAAAGTGTACCAAGTAAAATAATGATAAAATATGATATAGAAGATAAAAAAATAATAGAAGAATGGTTATCTAAAAAAGAAAATAAAAAAGTAGAAATTAAAGTTCCAAAAATAGGAGAAAAGTTAAGATTTATAGATATGGCAGAAAATAATGCAAAAGTAACATTAGAAAACAAAATAGACAATAAATTTGATATTTTAACAGAATTAAAAACAGTATTAGGTTTAGAAAAGATACCAAGAAAGATTGAAACTTATGATATTTCAAACATTTCAGGACAATTTATAGTAGCAGGAATGTGTGTAATGCAAGATGGAAAAATTAATAAAAAGTTATCAAGAAGATTTAAAATAAAAACAGTATTAGGTCAAGATGACCCAAAATGTACAGAAGAAGTTTTGGTAAGAAGATTAAAATATTCAATAGATAATGATAAAAGCGGATTTGGAGCATTACCAGATGTAATTTTTGCTGATGGAGGAATTACGCAGATAAATGCTATAAAAAATGCTTTAAAACAATATAATTTACAAATACCAGTATTTGGTATGGTTAAAGACGATAAGCATACAACAAGAGCATTAATTGACGAAAATAGAAAAGAATTAAAAATATCAGAAAGATTAATGCATACAATAACAAACTTCCAAGATACTGTACACAATACAGCAATAGAATATCATAGAAAATTAAGAGATGAGCAAGTAACAAAATCTGCATTAGATAACATAGAAGGAATAGGCAAAGTAAAAAAACAAGAATTACTAAAAAAATTTGGTAGTGTAGAAAAAATCAAAAATGCAAGTATTGAAGAATTATGCAGTATAAAGGGAATAAATGAGGATTTAGCAAAAGTTATTTTAAATAATCTAAAATAAAGAAGATTATTGTCTTACGAAAATTAAAAAATATTTTAAAATTAAGCATAAAATTTTTTTGTCAAAATATATATTAGTATAGCATAAAAATAAGATGGAGGAATTTTATGGAGATTTTAAAAAATGAGATTTATGGTATAAAATACAGAAAAGCAAATTATGAAAAAAGTACGAAAATTAAAAATTTTATTATTAGAAATAAAGTAATTTTAACATTGTTAATTTTAGGACTAGCAGTTGCTTCAATAAACTGTGTGCTAATTTATAACTTTATAAAAGTTTTAACTACATTAATATAAATAGATATTTTTGTGTATCTTTTCAAGTAATCTATTTTATATGGCTCGTTCCTTGTTGGTCGCTTTCGCTCCCATGCTACGCGTCACTTCGCATATTAAATATATTACTTGAAAATTATTAATAAATAGTCTTAATTATTAAATAGTAATAAGTCTTAATTTTAAATAATAATAAGTTTGACTTTTATGTAAAATTAATGTATAATATTTTAAGAAAAAATAGCATTCTTCAATAGAATGCTATTATAAATTAGCCGAAAGGGAAAGAAAAATGGAACTAGCAAATAATTGGAAAGATTATGAAATACTAGATATGGCATCAGGAGAAAAATTAGAAAGATGGGGAAATATAACATTAATTAGACCAGATCCACAAATAATATGGAAAGAAAAAACATTTCCTAATATGTGGAAAAAAGCAAATGCAAAATACAATAGAAGTAATACAGGTGGAGGCAATTGGGAATATAATAATAATTTACCAAAAGCATGGCAAATAAAATATAAAAACCTAACATTTAATATAAAACCAATGGGATTTAAACATACAGGATTATTTCCAGAACAAGCAGTTAATTGGGATTGGATGATAAATAAAATTAAAGATTCAAAAAGAGAAATAAAAGTTCTAAATTTATTTGCGTATACAGGAGGAGCAACAGTAGCATGTTTATCAGCAGGTGCTAGTGTATGCCATGTAGATAGCTCAAAAGGTATGGTTTCATGGGCAAAAGAAAATGTTATATCATCAAATTTACAAGATAGAAAAGTTAGATATATAGTAGATGATGTAATAAAATTTGTAAATAGAGAAATAAGAAGAGAAAATAAATACGATGCAATAATAATGGATCCACCTTCTTATGGAAGAGGAACAAATGGAGAAGTATGGCAATTTGAAGAAAATATTTATGATTTAGTAAATTTATGTACAAAAGTATTGTCAGATGACCCATTATTTTTCTTAATAAATTCATATACAACAGGAATTTCAGCAACAGTATTAGAAAATATATTAAAAATGAATATTAAATATAAAGGAAAATTTTCATCAGGAGAAATAGGCTTACCTATGTCAAATTCAGAAATAGTATTACCTTGTGGAATTTTTGGACGTTGGGAGAAGTAAATGGAGCAAAATAAGTTAAAAGTAATATATGAAGATAATCATATTATAGTTGTAGAAAAGAAACCTAATATTCCATCACAATCAGATAAAACAGAAGATATAGATATGCTAACAATTATAAAAGAATATTTAAAAGAAAAGTATAAAAAACCAGGAAATGTTTACTTAGGCCTAATACATAGATTAGATAGACCAGTTGGCGGAGTTATGGTTTTTGCAAAAACATCAAAAGCAGCATCAAGATTAAGCGAAGAGGTAAGAAATAAAACATTTAAAAAAGAATATTTAGTAGTGGTAGATGGAAAATTAGAAAAAGAAGAAGATACATTAGAAGATTATTTACTAAAAAATGAAAAGAATAATTTAAGCAAAGTTGTAAAAGAAGGAACAAAAAATTCTAAATATGCTTGCCTAAATTATAAAGTTTTAAAATATAATAAAGAAATAAACTTATCTGTATTAAAAATTAATTTACAAACAGGAAGACATCATCAAATAAGAGTACAATTATCAAGTAGAAATCATAGCATATATGGTGACCAAAAATATGGAACTCGTGGTAGAGGTAAGCAAATTGCTTTATGGGCATATAGTTTAGAAATAATACACCCTGTAACCAAAGAAAAAATGGTATTTAAGTCATTACCAGAAATTAATGGAACGTGGAAAATAATAGAAGATTTAAAGTTATGTTAATTTTATAAAACATAACTTTTTATTTATTAAATTTTATTTAATTGTTTTTGTAAAATAAAAGTCATATTTTATAATTAAAACAAAAAATAAGTCTAAATTTAATATAAAATTCTCTCATAAAGAGTTGTGAGGGATACATATGATAGATAATATTTGTAATTTTTTGACTAAAAAAATTAGAGAAGAAATGCCTGAAATAGATGATGAAAGAGCAGAAATAATAAATTATGGAGTTCAATTAATTATTGGTGAAATTCCAAAGATTTTTATTATGATTGCAATTGCGTTTCTATTAGGTGTTGGAGAATTATCTATTTTATCTTTTTTGATTATTTTGCCATATAGAATGTTCTCTGGTGGATTTCATATGAAAACTCATATTGGATGTATAGTGTGTACAACACTAATTTATAGTGGTAATGTATTTTTAAGTAAAATTTTTGTCTTACCACAGGATGTTAAATTTTTTGTTACATTATTTATCTTTGTATTTGGATTAATAATGATAACCTTATATGCACCAGCAGATACTGAAAATGTTCCAATATTAAGCAAAAAAGAAAGGAAAAAACAAAATTTACTTTCGTATATAACTTTTACAACTATTATAATTATATCTTTATTTATTAAAGATGAAATTATTTCTAATATGTGCATTTATGGAATGTTAATTCAAACATTGTGTATAACACCAATAGCATATAAGTTAACTAAAAATAAATATGGTTATAAAGAATATAATCAAAATTTAAATGTAGCATAATCTTTTTTTAAAGTTTAAGCCGGTAAAACTTTAGAGATTATATATAAAAAAGTTACAAAAGAGAGGTGAATTTATATGTTAAAATTATTAGCAAAAATGGCAGAAAAATATGCAAAATCAACAAATACTGCATGTTTATGGTTTGGAGTAATGCATCAACCAAAAATGCCTGCATCTTTAATAAAAAAAGATTAATAAATCTAATAACCTGTAGATTTTATCATACAAAAAAGATAGGCTCGACAACTATCTTTTTTGTTTTATTAATTTAAAAAGAAATCTCTAAAAATAGAGATTTCTTTTATTTTAGTATATTTCTAATTGTTGATGAAAAAATGTATTATCTTTTGAAGTGTATAAATTAAGATTTTTATTTTTCTTTAATATTTGTCTAACTTCACTTAAACCTAATCCATGAGAATTTTTATCTTTTGTTTTAGAAGTATAACCTTTTTCAAATATTTTATCTATATCAACATCTTTATTTGTATAAGTATTTGAAATAATTAAAAGTTGCCTATTAACGTTAAAATCTTTTCTTATTTCTACTTTTACAATTTTATCCTCGCATTTTGAAGCAGCTTCTATTGCATTATCTAATAATATTCCAAGAATTGTAGTAAATTCATAAATTTTCATATTAATTTTATTTAAATTTAAGAAAACTTCCAAATTAATTTGAATACCAAGTTCATCAGCTTTTAAATATTTAGAAGCAAGTATTCCATATATAGCAGGATTATTAATTGTTTCTGGGTTAAGTGTTGTTAAATTATTAACACGTTGACAATCGACAACTAATTGAGAATAATATTTACTTAAACCATCAATATCTTTATTATCTATATAACCACCAATTGCTTGAATTATATTATTAAAATTATGTTTAAAATCTCTAACACTTTCATGTAAAATGATTAGTGATTGATTATATAACTTAGTTTCTTCCAAATCACGAGTTGTAATTTCTAATTTTGTAGTTCTAGATAAACTATAAATACTAATTATGAAATAAGCCATTAAACTTATAGAACTTAATAAAACTATAAATAATGGTAAATTATCATTAAAAAATACTATTAAATAAAATTGAGTTGCAATAGTAATTAAACCTAAAATAGAATTTATAATTAATGTACGTTTGTTTTTTAAATTCATATTATCTAATATGTTTATATTAAAGTTAAAGTGATAAAAGATTTTATATAATAAAAACATAATCAAATATATTATTAATACAAAAGATATCCTATAAATTGGAATCGAATATGCTACTTCATATGTAATATTAAATACAATTAAATATATTCTTAAAAAAATATTTTCTAACAAAGCTATAATTACAAAAGGAATAATTTCAGCTATAATACTTTTTAAAAAAGAGATTTTAAAGAATAGCATAATTAAAATTGGTGTTAATATCATATGCATAAAAGTTCCAAAAGGCTTTGGAATAAATAAATTTGATAATGTTGATATTATAAAAATTACAAATATATAATAAAGTTTTTGTTTTCTAGTTGATTTTATATTTAATATAGAAGAAAACAATAGTACAGATACAGCAGTTTCAATTATAACAAAAGGTAATAATATAAATTTTGCTAATTCTTCATTCTCCGTAGACAAAGCAAGCCAAAAATTCATAATAAAATTAATTATTTTTATAATTTCCATTTTTAATAACCTCCAAAAAATCATTTTTATATTTAGGACCAATAAAACATTTATTATTGTTCATAAAGAATACAGTATTTGTATTCAAATCTAAATTAGAAATATTATTTATATTTACAATATAAGACTTATGACATCTTACAAAATTAACTGGTAGACAATCTTTAATCTTATTAAAAGAACTATAAGTAGTATAAACATTAGATTTAGTATAGAAAACTAATTTCATACCATCACGTTTAATATACAAAATATCATTTTGATCAACATATTGTTTCGAATCAATATTAATATAGTTTTTAGGTGAATTATGCAAATCATTAAATAAACGTTCAAGAGTTTCTTCTAATCTTTCTTTTGTAATAGGCTTAGCAAGATAATCAAAAGTTTTAACTTTGTATGCAAGCATAGAATATTCTAAATGACCTGTAACAAAAATAAAATACATATCTTTATTATTTTTCCTAATCTTTTCTGCTAATTCCAATCCAGTAATATCAGATTTTAAGTTAATATCTAACACTAAAACATCGGTGTGATTATGACTGATATAATCTAAAATTTCAGAAGAATTAGCAGACTTAAAACCTATTTGAGCATCATAATTATTCTTCAAAAATAAACTCTCAAACATAGAAGCTAATCTATCTAGTACTAGTAAATTATCATCACATAATACAAAATTTAACATAGAATCCTCCCAAAAAAATTATAAAAAATAAATTTTAAAAACGTCTAAACACAATTATAATACGAGAAATAGAAGTTAACTGCAAAGTTAATAATTACCTAATATTTCCAAATTTCCTTTAATATAATAATATCAAAATTGAAAAAAGTCAATACTTTTGTAAAAATTTGGTAAAAATAGTCGAAAAATTTTGAAAAAACAATATAGAATAAAATATAAAAGTATAAATATATAAAAAATAACTGAAATTTATAATAATAAATTTTCAGTTATTTTTTTATAACTTTCTCATAATATTAAATTAAAAAGGAGAGAGAAATAAAATGGGAGATTATATAAAATCAAAAAAAATAACAATAACAATTAGTGTATTAATACTATTAATAACAAGTATATGTATATTTAGATACAAAACCACAGAAGAAGAAACAGTACTTACAAATGCAACTACTTTAAGCAATGCAAAAATAGGATGGGGAATAAAAAGAAACGATAACCATGAACAGCCAGATTTAGGAGCAAAAAACAAAGCATTATTAGACAAATACGAAGGAATATCAATGGGAAACAGTGAAAAGCCGTATGTATATTTAACATTTGATGAAGGCTATGAAGCAGGTTATACAGAAAAAATATTAGAAACATTAAAACAAAACAATGTAACAGCAACATTTTTTATAACCGCACACTATGTGAATACACAAAGCGATTTAGTACAAAAAATGATAGATAATGGAAATATAATAGGAAACCATACAGTAAATCACAAAAGTATGCCATCATTAACAAATGAACAAATAAAGACAGAAATAATGACATTACATACAACAATATACGAAAAATTTAAATATGATATGAAATATCTAAGACCACCAATGGGCGAATATAGTGAAAGAACATTAGCAGAAATAAAAAATTTAGGCTACACAACAGTAATGTGGAGTTTTGCTTATGACGACTGGAACGAAGATAAACAAAAAGGAACAGAATATGCAAAAGAAAAAATATTAAACAACGTTCATAATGGAGCAGTAATACTATTACATGGAAATTCAAAAGATAACTGCAATGTACTAGATACTGTAATAAAAGAAATAAAAAATATGGGATATGAATTTAAAAGCCTAGACGAATTTGTAAAATAATTATTATAATTTTGGCGAAAGGAATGAAAAATATGAAAAACAAAAGGAAAGAAACAAGACTAGAAAAACTATTAGAAATGCCAAAAGAAATAGTATCAAACGAACCACGTATAACAATTTCAGGATTTAATGAAATGTTAATAGAAAATTATAAAAACATATTAGAATATGAAGAATTTTATATAAAACTAAATACTTTTATAGGTGTTATAAATATAAATGGATACAATTTAAACTTAGAAAAAGTAAGTCAAGATGATATTATGGTTACAGGAAAAATAGATAGTATAGACTTTGAAAATATAATAGAAGAGTAGGTGAAAAAATGCTATTCAAAATATTAATAAGTTATATAATAGGATATGTACAAATATCGGTAGAAGGATATTTTATAGAAAGATTTATGAACATATGCATAAGTAAAAAAATATTGTTATGGAATATAAAAAGAGAAAAATCAACATATTTATATGCAAATGTAGGAATAAAAAACTTTAAAAAATTAAAAGAAATAGCAAGAGTAACAAAATGCAAAATAAATATAAAAGAAAAGAAAGGATTACCATTTTTCTTAAACAAACATAAAAAAAGAAAAATATTTTTAATATTACTAATAGCATTTTTTATAAGTCTATTTGCTTTATCAAACTTTGTATGGAATATAGAAATTACAGGAACAGAAAATATACCTAAGGAGGAAATAGAAAAATTACTTGAAGAAAATGGGCTAACAATAGGAAGTTTAAAAAATAAAATAGATACTTCAAAAATAATAAATTCAATAAGATTAAATAGAGATGATATAGCATGGGTAGGAATTAAAATAACAGGAACAAATGCAGATGTAAAAATAGTAGAGGCAGATTTAAAACCAGAAATAATAGACGAAAATGATTACTGTAATATTGTATCAAATAAAGAAGCAATGATAGTAAAAATAACCGCTAAAAACGGTACACCCGTAGTAAAAGAAAACGATATTGTAAAAAATGGAAGTATATTAATAGCAGGATACATAGAAGGTAAATATACTGGAACCCGCTATGTACATAGTGAAGGAGAAATTTTAGCAAAAGTATGGTATAGTAAAAAAGATAAAATGGAACTGCAACAACAAGAATATAATAAAACAGGCAATATGGAATCAAAATATAGTATCCGTATAAAAAATTTTGTAATAAATTTGTATAAAACTCTTCCAAATTTTCAAAATTATGATACAATAGTAGAAGAAAAAAAATTAAAAATATTTTCAAATTTTTATTTGCCTATTGAAATTGTAAAAAACACATATTATGAAACACAACCACAAAGTGTTGAATACTCAAAAGAAGAGGCACAAGAAAAACTAATAAAGCAATTAGAAGAAGAACTAGAAAAAGAAATAGAAGATCCATCAAAAATAATCAATAAGCAAGTAAATAAATATGAAAATGAAAATAACATTGAAATTGAACTAATATACGAAGTTTTAGAAAAAATAGGAGTAGATGAAAAAATAGTATTTTGAAAGGAAGGTAAACTATGGAAGAAAGAAGTTTGAGGGTATATGACACAAATAAAAAATTTTTTAGTAAAATTAGTAATACATTAAACAAATTGCTTATACCTACAAAAATAGGAATTAATGGAATGTTAATTTCTATGAAAAGAAATAATGTTTTAAAATGCTACGAAGCCTTTAACAAAGAAGATGAAAAAAGCAAAAAGAATAAAGACGAAATACTACAAAAATATGAAGATACATATGCTTTATACTTAGAATCATTAGATAAATACATTATGGATTCAGTATATAAAAAAGTAAAAGCAAAAGCAGCAACAACAGTTGAAGAAGAAGCATTATCTAAATACTATACAGTAATACACTTAAAAGATACACAATATTTAGAATATAAATATAGAAAACAAAAATTTTTGTTAGAATTAGATTATCAAACAATGACAGGAAATGAAAAACTATTAACAAAATACAAAAAATTTTATGTATCAAAAATGGATACACTATATAAAGGAATCCTAAAAAACTATTCAGTACAAATTGCAGATACAATAAAAATAAGTGTAAACGATAAAGAAGAAATATACAACAAAATATTTGAAATATTAGAAGAATATATTACACAAATATTACCATTAAAAATAGAAATAGATAAAGAAAATACAAATAAAGATGTAATAGAAGAATACGATAAATTTAATGCTTACTTAGCAGGAAAACTAGATAAAAAAGACCAAATAGAGAAAAAGAAAATTTTGTTAAGTATTAGTAGAAACTTATTTACACATAGTTTACCATTAGTAGTAGCAGAACAATGCTATATAAAATTATTAAAAGATACAAGAAAATTAATAGTATCAAGCCCAAACGAAAAGAAAAGAGCATTAGCATATAAAACTTTAATAGATTTAATAGAAGATTACAATGTAAAATTATTATCAACAAAGATATATTGGGATAAACCAAGCCAAAGAGATGAATATAAAAAATTCTGGGAAGAATATAAAAATATAACACAAATTAAAGGTAAAGAAGGGGATAGAAAAAAAGAAATATTATTCTTACAATATGAAATAAAAGCCTTAAACACTAAACAAGAAAAATATAAAGATATCATAAAAATTTATAAAGATAAATTAGTAGAATACGGAGTAATGAGAAAAGTAGAAAATAAATGTAAAACTTTAGAAGGAAAATACATAAAAAAGAAGGGAAAAATAGATGCAAAATAAGGCAGAAATAGAATTTTTAGAATTAGAAAAAAATAAAGAATACATAGAACTCATAAATAATGTAATAAATAAGTGCTTTGAAAAAGAAATAAAAAATAAAAATCTCTATGTAAGTATAATATTAACAACACCAGAAAACATTAGAAAATATAATAATGAATATAGAAAAATAGATAAAGAAACAGATGTATTATCATTTCCAATGTTTAAAAAAGAGGAAGTAGAAGAAGTAATTAATAATACAAACTCACCAATAAAAGATGTAATAGGAGATATTATAATATCAATTTCAAGAGTACAAGAACAAGCAATAGAATATGGACATTCATTTGAAAGAGAATTAGCCTATATGTTAGTACATGGATTTTATCATTTAATGGGATATGACCATATAATAGATACGGACAAGCAAGAAATGAGAAAAAAAGAAGAAGAAATGTTAAATACACTAAACTATACAAGAAATTAAAAATTATATTTACGAGGAAGGAAAAGAAATGAAAGAAAAAGGAAATATAGGAATAAATATCTTAATAGTAATATTAGTATTGTTAATAATAACAGCAGGAGTTTTACTATTTATAAAAATAATGGAGGGACAAACTATATTAACAAATAACAACCTAGAAGAAAATCAAGAAGAAGAAAATATAATAATTGAAGAAGAACCAAAAGAACCAGAAAAACAAGTTCAAATATTTACAGGAACAGATAGACCAATAGCAGTAATGATAGATAATGTTGGAGATGCAATACCACAAGCAGGTTTAAATGATGCTTACATAGTATATGAAATGATTGCAGAAGGTGGATTAACAAGATATATGGCAGTATTTAAAGGAGTAAACTTAGAAAAAATAGGACCAGTTAGAAGTTCAAGACACTATTTCTTAGACTATGCTATGGAAAATGATGCAATCTATGTACATTATGGTTGGAGTCCACAAGCAGAAAGTGATATTTCAAGATATAATATTAATAATATAAACGGAATAACAGCACCATCAACAACATTTTGGAGAGTAAAAGATAAAAGTTCACCACATAATGCAGTAACAAGTACAGAAAAAATAATAAATCAAGCAGAAAAATTTGGATATAGAACAACATCAGAATCTAGAAGTGTATTAAACTATGTTACAGACGAAGTAACATTAGATACAGAAGATGCAATTATTGCAACAGATATTTTAATACCATATCCAAGTTGTAAATCTAGATTTAAATACAATGAAGAAACTGCTAGATATGAAAGATATACAAATGGTACACTATTAAAAGATTGGGATACAAAAGAAGTAGTAAGTACAAAAAATATAATAATAACATTTGCAGGAAATTCAACAATAAATGATGGTGAAGGTAAAGGAAGACAAGATTTAGATAATGTTGGAGATTTAAAAGGATATTACATTACAAATGGAAAAGCAATAGAAATAGTATGCTCTAAAAATTCAAGAAATTCTAAAACTGTATATAAAGATTTAGAAGGAAATGTAATAAACGTTAACGATGGAAACACATTTATAGAAATATGTCCACTTAATACAAATGTAACTTTCGAATAAAATCAAATTTGTCAAGTAAAATTAGGAAGAAAAAATAAAGAAAATTTTTACAAAATTCTACAAAAAATAATAATGAATAAATATATAATAATAGTAAATAGTAATAAAGAAAGGTAAAAATAAATGGCAGAAATGAAATCAGGCTTTGTTTCAGTTTTAGGAAGAACTAATGTTGGAAAATCTACACTAATAAATGCATTAGTAGGTGAAAAAGTATCAATAATAACTAATAAACCTCAAACAACAAGAACAGCAATAAAAGCAATAGTAAATAGAGAAAATTCCCAAATCGTATTTATAGATTCACCGGGAATTCATAAACCAAAAACAAAACTTGGAGAAACAATGGTAGAAACGGCGTTTGGAGTTGTTCCAGATGCCGATGTAATATTATTTTTAATAGAGGCAACAAGTTCTGAAATAGGAAAAGGAGATAGAATAATATTAGAAAAAATAAAAGAAGCAAACAAGAAAACAATTTTAGTAATAAATAAAATAGACTTAGTAAAAAAAGAAGAATTAATAAAAGTAATAGATATGTATTCAAAAGAATATGACTTTAAAGCCGTAGTTCCAATATCTGCTAAAAAAGCACAAAATATAGAAATAATATTAGATGAAATAGAAAAAAATCTAAAAGTTGGACCAATATTTTATGATATCGAAGAATATACAGACCAAACATCAAGGCAAATAGTAGAAGAAACAATTAGAGAAAAAGCATTAAAGTTACTTGATGATGAAGTACCACATGGTTTATATGTTGAAGTAGAAAAAATGAAACTTTCAAGAACAAAAAAAGAAGAAAAAATATATAATATAGAAGCAACAATTTACTGTTTAAGAGAATCTCATAAAGGAATCTTAATAGGAAAAAATGGAGCAATGCTAAAAAAAATAGGAATGTATGCAAGACAAGATTTAGAAAGAATTTTAGGAATAAAAGTAAATCTAAAAACTTGGGTAAAAGTTAAAAAAGACTGGTTAAATGAAGATAGCATTGTAAAAAAATTTAAATTACAGTAAAAAGCATAAAAAAAGCAAAATTGTAAAAAATATATTATATAATTTATAGGCACGAGGAGGTAATCTTATGATAAAGCAATTAGCATGGAATACATTTAAGAAAACAGGAGATATTAATACTTTTTTAGAATTAATGGAAGTACAAAATATTGAAGAAAATATAAATATAAATGGTGAAAATGATGGGAATAATAAAGACGAGTGGAGTAGTAATTTTAGAAAGTAATATGGGCGATTTCGATAAAATGGTTACACTATTAACACCAGAATTACGGAAAAATTGGGTGCGCTGCTAAGGGAGCAAGAAGACCAAAAAGTCTTTTATTAGCAGGTACTCAATTTTTGTGTTTTGGAGAGTATATGCTATATAAAGGAACAAATACATACCATATAAATTCATGTGAAATGACAGAAGTATTTTATGAGATAAGAACAGATTTCGATAAATTAAAATATGCATCTCATATAGCAAAAATAGTAAATGATGTTACAAATGAAAATGAAAATTGTGCAGAAATTATACAATTGTTATTAAATACATTATATGTAATATCAAAAACAGATAAAAACTTAGACTTAGTATTAGCAATATTTAAAATAAGACTACTATGCATATTAGGATTTACACCTAATATAATGTCATGTCAAAACTGTAAAAAAGATGAAGATATTATTTATTTTAGTTTAAAAGATAATGGTTTCAAATGTGGAATATGCGGAAAATTAGATACAGGTGCAATTCAAATATCAAAAGGAACAAGAACTGCAATAAGATATATTGTAATGAAAGATGCAAAACAAATTTTTTCATTTAATGTATCAGATAGTTGTATAAAAGAATTAGAAATAATTTCAAAATTATATATGAACGAAAAACTAGAAAAAGAATATAAATTAGAAGATTTATAATTAATTTTTTATAATAGGTTGCAAAATTTTAAAAAACAATATATAATAATTAAAAATTAAGAAGGAGTGGATATTATATGAATATAAAAATAACTGAAAAAGATTTAAAAGCAACAGAATCAATAAAAGAATATGTTGAAAAAAAGATGGAAAGATTACAAAAATATTTTGGAGATAATTTTGATGTATATGTAACAATAAGAGCAGAAAAAAATATGCAAATATCAGAAATATCTGTAAATGCAAACCAAGAAAATTTTAGAGCAGTAACAGAACATAAAGACCTATACGCATCAATAGATAAAAACATAGATATACTAGAAGGTCAAATTAGAAAAATGAAAACTAAAAAAGAAAGATTAAACAAAGACGAATCTTTAAAAGATAGTTACATAGTAGAAAAAGAAAATGAAATAGAAGATGAAATAATAAAAACAACATATTATGAAATAAAACCAATGGCACCAGAAGATGCAAAATTAAAATTACAAGAAAATATGAAAGCAAACTTCTATACTTTTATTAATATAGATACAAATAAAGTTAATGTAATATATAAATTAAAAGATGGAAAAAACTACGGAATAGTAGAACCAGAAGCATAAAATAAAAAATTAAAAATCCTTAGAAATTTTAATTTTCTAAGGATTTTTTGTATGTATTTATTAAAAAATTACAATTTAATTATCTTATAAAATATGATTTTTTCATACTATTTATTTTATATTTTAAAATACTTAATACTACAATTTCTACTGCTAAAATTATTATTCCAACTATTGTTCCATAATAAGATAAATCTTTACCAAAAGGAGGAACACGAGATACAGTTTCTGCTTTTGCCTCATCTGATTCTAATTGACGATCAGAATTTGTTATATCTAAATTTCCAGGAGTTGCATTTTCCATTTTTATTCCAAGAATATTAGTATATTGTACAACTTCAACATAATTATTATAAGTTAATAAATCAGCATCTGTAATCGTCATAACCTTAGATGCAGATACAGTTAAAGTTTTAGTTTCACCTGGTTTTAATGATAAAGTATTATATATAATAGTTTGTGAAGCTAAATTATTATTATTAAAAGGAATAGTACTTGTAGTTGTATTTAAAATTTTCCAATTATCTGTATTATTATTTTCGTCAAATATTATATTATTATCAATATAATCATAAATGACATATTCGGTTGGAACAACATCATTATAAAGAATATTATTATTGATAATTAAATCTTTATACTTAGAATGTCTAGAATCATTTAAAAATGTAGATAAATCATTGCTATTAATATTGCTAGATAATGTATCAAATTCACTTGTATTAGTTATAATTATATTATATTTTATTTTTATTGTAGCACCGTGAGTTATTTCATTATCCATAATTGCTGTCAATGAATTATTTGGAATATACATTAAATGCTCTACATTATTATTAGAAATTCTGTCCCAATCAATTAAAGTGGATCCATCTGAAAGTATAATTGTAACATGTGATACTTCTTTTTTTACTTCAACAGAATTTTTTGGTCTTTTTACTATTGGTAAACTAACAGTTAAGTTGCCTTCTGTAATATCAAATTCAGATGTTGCAACCATACTAACGTCAGTATTCAAATCTGTTGACAAATTTATATTACTAAATTTTTCCATAAATTCTAATCTTTTTTCAGGTAAATCAGTAGCATAATTAATATTATTAGAAGATGCAGAAACATTTTCAGAATCTTTATTATATAAAGATTTATAATTTAATCCATTATAAGTACCAATACCATATTCAAATTCAACTTTATAGTGACCAGAAGAAGGCAATGTAAAATTATATGCACCAGAAGAAGTAATTGTTGAATTAGTAGGTTCACTAGAAGTACCTGAATATAAATTTACATTAATACCATCTAATAAAGGTTCACCTTGTTCCCAAATTCCATTTGAATTTAAGTCTTCCCAAACATTACCTGATACTGTAGGTGGAGAAGATGGAGTTGGATCAGGAGTTGGTGTTGGATCCGGTGTAGGTGTTGGAGTAGGAGTAGGCGTTGGGTCTGGTGTTGGATCGTCAGGATTATCTGGAAGAGGATCTTCATCAGCAATAGCACCAGCAGAAAAAACAATATTTGTTGTTGAATAAACAAACGTAAATATTAAAATAGCAACAAAAATTATTTTTATTAATTTTTTATCCATACAACTCCCTCCTTTGTGTACGCAATCTTACTTATATACATTGTAGCATAATTAGACATTTTTTGCAATAAAAATGATAAAAAAAAGGCAGGAACACAATTCCTGCCTTTATGTAATCATAAAACCAAGAAAAATATTCCTGTCTATAATTTTAACTATTCATTAACATATCTAATTTTTACAACTTATTTGTTTAACATAGAATTTTCAGCTTGTTGGATCATTTTTCTTACCATGTTACCACCTATTTTACCAGCGTCTTTAGCTGATATATTTCCATTGTAACCATTTTTTAAAGAAACACCAACTTCGTTAGCTACTTCATATTTGAATTTATCTAATGCGTCCATAGCTTCTGGAACTACTTTAGAGTTACTATTTGAATTTGCCATTTTAATTTCACCTCCTAGGATAGTTAAAAATCGTACTTGAAAAACTATACTTACATGTTTTTCAATATTATAATGTGTAAATTTTTAAATTTTAAACAAGAAAAATTTGACAATAATAAATCTCAAAAAAATATTGTAAAAAAAAATAATAAAATGTATAATAAAATAGAAAGGATGAAAAATATGTATAAATTAATAGCGATAGATTTAGATGGAACATTGTTAAATTCTTATGGAGAAGTAAGCAAAGAAAATTGTGAAGCAATAAAAAATGCAATAAACAATGGAATTGAAGTTGTAATTGCATCAGGAAGAATGAAAGGATCAATTATAAGTATAGCAGAAGAAATAGGAGCAACAAATTACATAATATCAGGGAATGGTGCAATTTTATACGATAATAAAAATGATAAAATATTATATGAATCATTTTTAAACAAAGAAAAAGTATTAAAAATAATAAAAATATGTGAAGAAAATAGTATTTACTATAATATATACACTGAAAATGAAGTAATAGCAAAAAACTTAAATTACAATGTATTATTTTATAATTACGAAAATAGTAAAAAAGTAGAAGACAAACAAACAAAAATAAATATTATAGAAGATGTATATAAATATGTAGAAAAAACAAATGCAAATATAGTAAAAATAACAATATGTGATGAAAATCAAGCAATATTTAATAGAATAATAAATAAATTAAAACAAATAAATGATATAGATGTTTTAGACATAGAACATATGTCAAGAAAAAAAATAATGTCAGGAACAGAAGAAGTAAATATAGGATATTATTATACAGAAATTATGAACAAAAACATAAATAAATGGACTGCAATACAAGAATTAATAAAAAATTTAGGAATAGAAGAAAAAGAAGTTATTGCAATAGGAGATAATGTAAATGATAAAGAAATGGTAGAAAAAGCAGGTTTAGGAATAGCAATAGGCAATAGTTGGCTAGAAAAAGAACATATAGGAGATATATTTATCTCAGACAATAACTCAAATGACATTGCAAAAAATATTACAAAAATATTACAAAAACATTAAATTTACATTACATTAGTGCAAATATATTGTTTAAAGTAGAAATGTGTTATATAATGAAATAAATAGTATTATTTTGTAATTATTCGAGGGGGAATAAAATTATGGCAATGAATCCAATGCAAAGAAAATCAAGAAATTCATTTTTATTAGGAATGGTATTAACATTATTAATAACATCAGTTATTATAGCAATGTTATTTTTACAAGTAACAAAATTAAAAGATGAGGCAGATAAATTAGAAAAATCTTATGTAACAGCTTATGTTTTACAAACTGATATACAATCAGGAACAAACATAACAGTAACAGATGTTAAAGAAGAAAGAATATCAAAAATGATGTTACCAAGTGATGCAATATCACCTGCTGATTTAACTGAAAATACATTAGCAAAAATTAATTTAACAGCGGGAACAGTTTTAACAAGTAGCATTATAGTAGAAAGTGAAGATACAATATCAAATGATGTAAGATTACAAGAATACAATATGATAGTTTTACCTACTCAACTTGCAGTTGATGATTACATAGATATAAGATGGATGTTACCTAATGGACAAGATTACATAGTAGTTTCTAAGAAACGTGTTTTAGATTGCAATGAAAATACAATATGGATAAACATGACAGAAGATGAAATATTAACTATGAGTGGAGCAACAGTAGAAGCATATACAGTTACAGGATCAAAATTATATGCTGTAAAATATGTAGAACCAGGAAATCAAATTTCAGCAACATCAACTTATGTACCAAGTAAAGATGTATATGATTTAATTTTAGCAGATCCAAATATAGTAAACACAGCAAAAGAAGAATTAAACAGAAAATATTCATCATTAGTAGACAAGAGAAATCAAAACATAAATAATGTAGTAAGTGAATATGCAGAAGATGCAATAGACAATATAGAAGCAAAATTAGAAGAAGAAATTGCAAGACAACAAGAAGCAAGAGAATTATACTTAGAAGAATTAGATGCTTCTATGTAAAAATACAAATGGAGGATTTTTATGAAAACAATAGCATTAATTGGTGCTTATGAAAAAACAGACCTTATATTAGGAATAGCAAAAATAATAACATTAACAGGAAGAAAAGTTTTATTTGTAGATACAACAATTACACAAAAAGCAAGATACATAGTCCCAACAATTGCACAAACAAAATCATATATAACAGAATTTGAAGGAATAGATGTTGCAGTTGGATTTAAAGATTTTAAAGAAATAAATGATTATGTTGAAAAATATGATGCAGTAAAAACAGACTATGATGTTGCATTAATAGATATAGACAGCATGGAAAGTTTATCACAATTAAATGTAAATAGTATAGAAAAGAAATTTTTTGTAACATCATTTGATGTATATTCATTAAAAAGAGGCTTAGAAATTTTTTCAGAATTAAAACAACCAATAAAATTAACAAAAGTATTATTTTCAAAAAAATTACTAGAAGAAGAAAACGAATATCTAGAATACTTAGCATCACAATATAAAATTGAATGGGACGAATATGCAGTAGGATTTCCACTTGCAGACGAAAGCATAATAATAGAAAGCCATGCAGTATGTAAAATTAGATTAAAAAGACTTAGTGAACAATACAAATTAAGTTTAGAATATATGGCTCAATATATATTAGACGATGTACCTGAAAGGGAAATATCAAAAGCAAGACTTAATGCAGAAAGGGAAGGATAAAATATGTCTATAATTACATTTTGGGGAAATAACAAAAAATCTGTTGGTCAAAGTTTATCAGCAGGAGCAGTTGCAATGTATATGGCAATGGAACACAACTATAAATGTTTATTATTATCAACACAATATGAAGATAATGCATATGAAAGAGCCTTTGGTGTAACAGCACATACAAAATCATTTTTAAGAAACATATTAAAAGGCAAAGATACAGGTTTAGATTCAGGAATAGAAGGATTAACAAAAATGGCAGTAAGTAATAGATTATCACCTGAATTAATACCAAACTATACAAAAGTTGCAATAAAAACATTAGAAGTTTTAACAGGACCAAGACAAATAGACGATACAACAGATTATGAGAAAATATTAAATTCATATAAATCTTTAATTTCAAATGCAAATAAATATTATGATATGGTATTTGTAGATTTAAATAAAACATTAGAATTACCACAAACAAGAGTAATTCTGGAAATGTCAGATTTAATAATAGTAGATATAGAACAAAAAATGGACAAAATAAATGAATTTGTAGAACTAAGAGAAAAAGAACCAATTCTACAAGGTAAAAACGTAATGCTAATAATAAATAAATATGATAAATTTTCACAATACAATGTAAAAAATATAACAAGAATGTTAGGAGAGAAAAAAGAAATTTTTTCTGTACCATATAATACATTATACTTTGAAGCAGCAGAAGAAGGTGGAGTAGTAGACTTATTTTTTAGAATAAGAAAAGTAGATGAAGCAGATAGAAATGCATTTTTCATACAAGAATTAAGAAGAGCAACAGATGCAATTATATATAAATTACAAGAATTACATATGAGAGTTTAAAAAGAGGGAGGAACCCTAAAGATGAATATTTTACTTATTATACTAGTCTTAGGAATAGCAGTTATTTTAGTAATGAGAGTAGTAATGAAAAAACAAAATGCAGAAGTAGAACAAATAGTAGAAGTAGACGATAAAACCTACACATTAGAAAAAATGACTGAATTTGTTAAGAAAAGACTAGACGAAATTACAAAAATAAATTTATATGATATAGGCCTTTCAGAATCAGAATTACAAAGAAGAAAGAATAAAAAATACGAATTAAAGAAAGCTTTGAAAGGTTGTACATATGGAGATGTTAATGATAAAAAATATGTAAAAGAATTAATATATGATTTATTATCAAAAGAATATGGAGTAGATGAAACAAACGTATCAAAAGCAATTCCATTTGATGTACCATCATTATTAACAGACCAAGATAAATTTGATATATTAATATATGTATATCAAAAAGAATTTGGTTATGAAGCATTAACACAAATAATAAAAAAATATGACTTAGCAGTATTAAAATATTTAGCAGGAGAAACAAAACCTTCTTATGTAATAACAGGAGAAGAAATAAGTAATATATTTGAAAAAGAAAATATAGTATTAGATTTTCAAGATAAATTAAATGTTGTAGTACAAAGAATATATCAACATTATAAAGGATACAGTTCAATAGACGAAGTAAGAGATATGAACATAGATGGTGTATCTGGTGGTGTATCTGGTTTACCAGAAAGCTTTTTAAGCCAAGTTGCACAAACAGATGGAGATTATTTAGACCAAGTATTAGAAAACAAAGTTCCAAGAGCATGTGATAGTATATGGATATTCTTCCAAGGTAAATCTATAAGATTAGCCTTCCTATCATTTGGAACAGAAGCAGAATTAAAAAGAGTATGTCAAAATATATATAAATACAATAACCCAGGACAATTATCAGACACTAATGGTTATAAAATTAATGAAATGAAAGATGGATCTCGTGTCGTAGTTGTTAGACCAAGTTTCTCAGAAACATGGGCATTCTTCGTAAGAAAATTCGACGTTAAACGTGCTACACTAGAACAATTAATAAAAGACGAAGGAAAAGAACAAGC
>CANRES010000012.1 GCA_947629625.1 uncultured Clostridia bacterium
TATTCTTTTAACTCGACATTAATATTGTTTGCTATCTTATTTTCTAACTTTATAATATCATTTTTTATATCTTCAATATTAACGATATTGTCTGTATTAGAAATAAGTTCTTCATACTCATTTTCTAATTGTTCTAATTCTTGTTGCTTCTCGAAAGTTTTTAAATTATCTTCTTTTTGTAATGCAATATCAATATAAATGTTTTTACTACCTTCTATCTTATCTAATTCAGAATTTAACTCTTTTATTTCAGCTCTTTTCGCTTTGCAAAAACCTTTTATATCTGTAATAGGTTTTTCTAGTATTTCTTTTTCTTCACTCTCTAATAATTCAAAGGTTTTTTCAGATGATATTGCTGGTAATATTCTAAGTAATAATTCTCTTTGATCTGCTAATTTTAAACTTCTAAAATAACTTGGATTATAACTACATATAAAAGCGTGAACATCTTTATAAAATCTTGTTAAAACATCTTGTGTAGTTCTTATTCCATCTAGCATTACAAAATTATCTTTTCCTTTACACCTTGTTATAATATGTTCTGAACCATTATTATCAATAATAGTCATACTTGCTATGGTATTCGCAAAGTTTGAACCTCTATCATTATAAACTGCTTCTTTATTACTTCCAAATAAGTTATATCCTGTTAATATCCACAATGGCAATGAACCTATTGTTGTTTTATTTTTTGCATTATCTCCTATTATATAAGTAGTATCCTCAAAATTAATTCTAAAACCATCTTGCAATCCTTTATAATTTCTTACATCAAATATATTTTTAATATACATTTTTTTCTCCTTTCACACTATATCGCTATAAAATAATTTATCAATATCATCTTGAGACATATTGTCAATATCTTCGTTTTCTAGATTATTATTTTCTTGATTTTCATTTACTTCACTGTTTAAATTATTATCTGACTCATTATCTGTATTATTATCTTTTATTTCATCAACAATAGGAATGGCAAATACCTCTTGCATTGCATACCTATATGCTCCTGTAAGTGCTGCATATACTGCTCTACCTTTTTCATCAAATCCACTTCCAGATACTTCGACTTCTATTGCATCTTTGTTAGGATCATCAATATCAATAAATTGATATTTCATTGTAATAAATACTTTATTTCCCTGAGTTGTAAAATTCATAACTTTTACAGGCAAAATAATAACCTTATACTTAACAAGTAAAGGTTTAACCATTGCAATTATTTCCTCTGATTTTGCAAATTTATAATTTTTTTCTTCATCTAATTCTGTTTTTGGTATTGCTTCTATTTCAGACATTATATTTATAATTTTTTGACCTATCATGCTAAGATACCTCCTATATTTTTAATTTCTATTTTTTGAATAATATTAAATATATCTACGTTTGGATCATTATCTGTAAATTCATTTATTTTTATAAAAGTTGGATCTGTTTCACCAATTATAATCAGCTTATATGCAATATTCATTTTCCTTAATTCATTAAAACTTTCATTTATTATTTTGACAACAAAATTTGTTTCAGACCAATACGTTGATGTCCAAATTAAAATTGCATATTTTTTCTTAAATGCTTTATATTGCTTAAAAATATCAATTTTTTTCATAATATTATTATTCTTATTTGGTAACTTATCCAATTTACTTATTATAAAATCTAATCCTCTAATATCAATAGCTAATGCTACTTTATATTTTTCTTGTTTTTTATACCTTCGTTCCATTACAATCTCTAAGTCACCCTCATTAAACCAATCTTCTGTATCTTCTGATAGTATAGATACAAGGTATTCATTAAAATAGTATTCTTTTCCTTTTACTATTCCCAATGCTCTAATATTTTTTTCATATATTTTTCCTTTGCCGTCTATCATTACAATTTCACCAATTTTAAATTTATTTTTCATTGTAATTCTATCCTTAATTCTTTATCTAATTTTTTTACAAAGTTTTTTATATTATAACTGTATTTCTCCCAAAAATTAGATATGATTCTATATATCCAAATTAGAGCTTGGATTAATAATATAAGACTAATTACTAATACATTTTTTATAATTTTCATTTTTTTATCCTTTCTTTTAATTTTGCAATTTTAAATTTTTTTTAATTGCTTTTTTTACTTAGGATGCCTTTTTTATAATTTTATAACTATTTAAAATACTAATATTTTGTCTTGTACTAATACTAATTGGTAATATAATGCTTTCTTGTTTTAGACTTAATATTTCTTGATTACTCTCTGGAAATAAAATAAGATTTTTTTCTTTTAAATCTGTATCTTTAAATGTTATTTTTGTAACTTCCTTATTATCTAACATCATTTTTTGAAAATTTAAAATCATTAAATAATTCTTATTTTTTTGTTCATCATTTGAACTAGGTTTTTGTTGACTACTATTGTTATTTTCTTTTGGAATAGATGATTCACTTGGAGTATTTACTGAACCTAGTTTTCTTATATCAGGTACATAATTTACACCTTTATATGATGATTGTTCAATTGTTAAAAATAATTCATACCAATCCTTTGTTAAATCCTCACCTATTCTATTTGCTCTTATAATTCTCTTCAACATTTTAAAAATTCCATTTTGGTTTCCAGTTGGATAACACCATATCCCCTCATCTTCCAACTTATCTAAAATGAAATATAATCTTCCTATCAATTTACATTTTCCTTCTAGTGCATACTTGCATTGTTTGCAATTACAAACCTTTTTTTGTTTTTTTCCATCTTCATCAATAAATATAGCCTCTTTATTATTGCCATAACATACTCTCTTTTTTCCTTCATATCTTTCAAAATGAACATCCATAGGATTTTGATTAATAAATCTAATCTTTAATTTTTTTGGTTTATCATATACCTCGTTAAATAATTCAACTGCCAAAGATGAAGTCATTTTATCTAAGTGTACGTTAAAACATCCTTTTTTAATAGGCATATCTTTTTCATTTTTTTGACCAATTTTTATATTACCTATTACTCTTTCATTTACGAACTCTTGCATATTTACTCCCATTTTTTTACCTCTTTCCCTTTTTAAGCAATTTTATTTGCTAATTTGTTTTTATTAGAATAAATAAAACCCTCAATTTCATAAATTAGTTCTTTTTTTGTTTTGCTTTTAATTCTTGCATTTTTATCTTCCTCATTTGAAATAATTCCAGGCAAGGTTACATTTAATTCTTCTAGTTTTTCTTCAAATATTTCTACTATTTCGGAAGCTAATTCTTTGTCTACATCCATATTTAATATAGACTTTCTTCTTTTTGAGATAAATCCCATATTTTTTTCCTCCTTTTCTCCTTCTTTGTATTTAAAACAAGATCTAACTCAAAATCCTCCTTTCTTTAAAAATAAAAAAAGGTAAAAAAAAGCAAAGAACTTGGGGGCTAATTCTTCGCACACTTTTTCACCTTTTAACATTGATTATTAAGCACAATTAATAAAGCCTTCTTATTTAGCATCTGTGCTTTTTTACTACACTTGCATAAATAGCAAGTAATGCCTGACATTTAAAAAAATGTCTTAAACCTAATTTTTTATACCTTTTAGATATATTATTAGGTATATAGAATAAGTTTTTTCTTATTCTACTTTTGTTTTAAATACATTTATATTCTACACTTATTTCAAAGAAAATAAAATATAAGAAATAAAAGTTTTTTTCTTCAATATTTTCAATACATTACGAAGATTTTTTTATGAAAATGAATTTTTATATAGAAAAATTTTTAAAAATATGCTATACTATTTTCATTATACAAAAAAGAGGTGATATATTTTGAATTCTATTATAAGCATTAGTAATCTGGATTTATTAGATAACAATTCGTTAGTATTATTAGATGATGAACATAATGGAATATGTTTAGCTCTAAAATCAAATGAAACATTTAATACTATAAATTTTAAATTTAAAGAATTGAAATTAGCCAATACTAAATTTGGAATTATTTTATTAAAACTAGATGATACATTTCATTCATGTTATATATGTTTATCAGATGAAAGAGAAAAAAATGCTTTAAAACACTTATTTAAATTAAATAATTTTAATCTAGTTGTTTTTAATGATTCAAAATGCCATAAAGTATATAGTATTCCTAATAAGTTAGAAAATATTTTGTTAATGAATTTGCCAATAGTTTCTGAAAATGTATTAGCAGATGCAAAAAAAGAAATTATAAATTTTTCAAAATTATATTCTCCAGAATTTTTATGGAATAATTAAAAAAAACTCATAGCACACCTTACTATGAGTTTTATAATTTATTTACATTATTCTTAGTTCAACATTTTTAATTTCATCTATTGTTGTATTACTATAACAACCAACTAACCTCATATAAAAACTAAAATTTATAATATTTAACCTTGCCATATTATCTTGAATCAATAATAATTCTTCATTTGAAAAACAAAGTTGCTTTCTATTTTTTCGTTTTTTATCCAAATCCTGTTTTATATTTTTAATTTGTTCTTTTTGTATATTACAACAGTAACAACTAACTGCTCTCATATAATAACTAAAATTATCAATATTAAGTTTTGACATATTATTTTGGATTAATGATAATTCTTCATCTGAGAAAAAAAGTTGTTTTCTGTTTTTTCGTTTTCTACTATTTTCTCTTATCAGATTTTCATCATAATTATATGGTCTATATCTACTCATTTGTTCATCTCTCCTATCTTTTGATTTTTATATTTCTAAAATATATTACCATATCAATAAGATATTGTAAATATTTTTTTATATCCTTCTTTTATTTTTTCAGTTTTAAAATTTATTAATATTTTATATAAGATATAGTTCTTTTATTTAATTATTATTTTTTATATAATTTATACCATCATCTACCTTATTTTTATCCTTAATGAGTAAGAAATATAGAGAAAATTTGTAATTTTACATAAAATGTGATATAATTAAAGTATAAGTGGAAATTATTCCACAGTACATTGAAAATTGTATATACAGGAGGTATACTATGAACAATATGTTTGATGAAATCAAGGCAATGCTTAATGCACTGAACGAAGAAGTTGAAGGTTTACGGGAAGAAAACCGTGAATTAAAACGTCGTTTAGAAAAGTATGAGTCGGTAAATGAAACTGAACTGAAAGGCTCTATTTCTTTGAAAGAAATGTTCAGTGTAGAGTTCTCTTCAAAAAATGTGGATTTTAGTCGCTTGATAAGTAGAGCTTACAATGCTCTTGAACATAACTGTATAGAATCTGTAAAAGATTTAAGAGAAAAGCGTAGTTTGAGGAATTTACTGAAAATACGTGGTGCTGGTCTAGATACAGTTGCTCTTATCGTAGTTGTTGCTGAACATTATGGTATAGAGTTCGAAGATGACCTATATAAAGGAAAAGAATATGATTCCTTTTGTCTTTGCCTTGAAAAAATGAAAAAATCAATTGTATTCTAATCTCCTGTCATATACAGTGAGGTTTTCAAACAAAGCTCCTTTCATTAGGGAGCTTTGTTCATTTTTTTATATTAGAAACTATACTTTAATGCAATAACAAACTTTTATTTTATGCACTGACTCATAAACTTAACTCCATCTTTTATTCCTGTTTTATAATATTGTTCATAATATAAACTATTTTCAATATTGTATGAATTTTCATATTCTTTTATTAATTCCATTATCTCTTTAAATTCTTGTTCATTAACAAAATATTTTTTCAATTTTCCTTCTAATTTTAAATAATTATTTTTCCTCATTTCTTGTGTATCTTTTATTGATTTTTTAAATTCTAATGTTATAACATTTCCTTCATTTTCTCTAAATTCATATAATCCACTTAAAATATCTTCATTTTTTGTAATATCTATTTCACTTTGATTCATACTATTTCCTCCTATCAATAATTTAAATACTTAAATATTTATTTTTTCTTTTGTAATTATTTATATTAACTAATTTTTAAATATTTTTTCCAATATTGGCTTTAATTTTTCTACACTTACAGGTTTTTCTATATAACCATCAAAACCTATTTTATTAATAAAATATTCTTCTTGATTTATACTTACTGTATGTATAATTACAGGTGTATTAAATCCTTTTATTTTTTTTAATTCTTTTAAGCATTCTGGACCTGTTCCATCTCTATATATATTATTACTAAATATAATATCATATTTTTCATTTGATTTGATTTTTTCAATTACATCTTCGCTTTTAGTTACAACATCTACTTCAAATCCTAAACTTTCTAACACTGATTTAGTATTATTAGAAGAAGGTAAAAAATAATCTCCAACTAATGCTTTTTTTCCAAAATATATTAACCCATCTTCATCTTTTTCTTCAATTAAGTTATTAGTAAAATTACTTTCCTTTTCTCCTTCCTTATAACCTTCTAATTTCTTTTGTAGTTCTAATTTTTCTTTTAAACATACTGAATATTTATTATTTATTTCTCCTAATTTCTTTCTATTATCCAGTTCATTATGTTCAAAATTATTTTTTTGAATCAATATAATAAATATTAGAATAACTATAATAATTAATAAAATAATAGATAATAAATAAAACATATTTCACCTCTCATAATAAATTTTACTTACTATATGCCTATTATTTCATTAAAACTTCTGTTATAGTTATATGTTAAAATTTTTTTAAACATACTACAATAGTAGTAAGTCTAAAATCATAAGGAGGTGGCGAAAATAGTTACAAAAACAAGAGAAATACTAGCAAACAATATCGTTTATTATAGAGTAAAAAAACGGTTGGTCGCAAGAATATTTTGCAGAACTTTTAGGGACAAGTCCTGGATATGTTTCTGAAATGGAACATGAAAAAAGAAATATATCTTGTGATTATATGGATCATATTGCTAATATTTTTAAAATTGAGCCACACGAACTTTTAGTAAATCGTTTACCTGTTGATATTAGGCGAATTCATAGGCATAAGAGATAAGTACCAATTATCTCTTATGTTATATAGTAAGTTTTATACATTATACCACACTTTTTTTATTCTGTACATATATACAGTACAAATAACCGTCTATTTTATATTCTGTATAAATGTTAGAATAATATTGGGTGGTGAATAATTTTGGAAAATAGTATTATAATTTATCGTGATTACGGAAATATTAAATTAGATATAAAAAGTATTATGGATAAAAATAATATATCAATTTCTCATATTGTTAAACAAACTGGTTTGCATCATAGAGTTGTACGAAAATACTATGAAGGCAATATTACAAGATATGACAAAGAAGTTTTATCTAAATTTTGCTTTGTTCTTAATTGTGATTTAAGTGATATACTAAAATATCAAAAACCAGATAAATAGATTATATGAAGCACTTTCATTTTTATAAAAATTGAAAGTGTTTTATTTTATATCTTTTTATATTTCCTTATATTTTAAACACTTTTATAATAATACTATCATAAAAAAACAAAAAAATATAGTCTTTATATTATTTTTGTTTTATTCGACAAAATATGACATTTTTTTATGTTTTTTTATATTATAATTATATCGAAATAGGAGGTATACTTATGGATTCTAAAGTTATATTATTGATTTGTAAAAACCGTGCTAGACTTTCAAAAATGATTGAACAAAATGCACCTTATAATAAAATTTTAAAGCAAAGTAAAAAATTAGATAAATATATATTAATTGCAATGAAAGATATAAATGAAAAGCAATAAGGAGTTAGTTTTAACACCAACTCCCTATTCCATATCATAGTTGATTATAACATTCATCTAGTATTTCATTTTTTTCTTTTTCAGTTAATTCTCTTTTTAAATTATGTTGTTTATTAAATATCTTCATACTAGAAATTTCGATTAATTTTTCAACTTTTGGTGCTAATAATTTTTGAATTTTCCTCTCCTTCATTTCATAATAATTTTCATAACACACAATTGCTACTGATGCACCAAATATAATAGCTAATATTATTTGCATTTTATATCACCCTTTCTTTTTTTATAATATTATAATATTTACCATCTGTCTTATTCAATCTGAGAAAAAATTTTAGTTAATTTTATCTATAATTTCAATTGGATATTTACAAATAAGTACCTCTTTGTCAGTATTAATTGTGTTTCTATCATATTTTTCATTTTCTAATACAATAATTATTTTATCAGCATCTGAATAATCTTTTAATTTTTTAAACACAGATTCTTGTTCAATATGTCTAATTACTGCAATATCACAAATTTTATTATCTTTTGTTATAGCAGTAAAAATTACAGGAAAGTTTTTACTATATCCTAACTGCTTTATATGCTTTTTTATTTTTCTTACAACATCTAATGCAATTGAAGTTCTCACATCTACCCTTTTCTTCAATTTTAAATATAATAGTTTTGTTTTTTCATCTTTTACAACAAGATTTGACGTTATTAACATATTAATATCTTGTATAGTACATTTGGTAAAATATATTAATTGTTCTTCCGTGCAACTTTTGAATTTGCCTAAAAATTGCAACATTTCACTTTGAATTTTAGTCATTTATAGATGCCCTCCTTGCAATTTTTAATAAAGAACTATATATTTTTCTTTTTTCAGGAATGATTTTCTTTATTTTTACTATAATTGTATCATTAGGTAATGGAGGCATTTCTAACCAAACTGGCAGTGTTGCCATAGTATCTATTCCCTGTTTTAATGATGCAAATACTCCATTATCTGAAAATCCTGTAACTTTTGCTAAATATTCTCCTCCTTCTATAAAACTTTTTCTTATATCTTTATATGGATCTTCTTTAGTTTCTTTATGAGAAATTTTCAAAATATCATTTTTTGTGTCTATTTCTTTTATAACAACCTTAATTTTATCTCCTACTTGATATAAACTTTCTAAATCTGCTACATAACCATATTCTAAATCTGATATTTTTAATTTTTGATCTATTCCTAAACATTCTACTGTTATATATTTTTTCCATACTGAAATTATCTTTGCATATACTAAATCTCCTTTTTCATATTTTTTTAGTTGTATATTTTTTATTCTTTCATTTGCTTTTTTTCGAGAACCTACTGCTGTATTCGTTAATTTATCTGATTCAAGTATAATAAATTTTATTTCTGATCCAATTAAATTTCTTAAATTTCTCTTATCATACTTTTCAATTCCTAATTCTTTTCCTGGTATAAGGACTTTTATATTTTTATAATTTACTATCACGCAATTTATATTTTCTTCTTTTATTTTTCCGTCATCTTGTGTTAATTTTACTTTTTCACTTTCTATTGCAATAGCCTTTCCAGACAATATTTTATTTTTTTCTTCTGATGTATTTATATTTTGCCATGCTATTTGTTTTTCTAATTCTTCAATCAATCTTTGTTCCCCCTTTCATAAAAAATTCATCAAATGTTGGTAATTTTTCTTCCTTTTTTTCTTCTATAATAGGTTTAATTTTAAAATTAATATTTGGTGTATAATCTTCAACTGTCGTTTTTTCAATATCTATTCCTAATCTATAATCCCAATATCTTAATTTCTTGCATTTAAAAGGCTTTTGCCCTCTTATCATAACTATTTGTTCATCATTATCCATCCTCATTATTTCATCTGGATTTAATAAATTTCTTTTTACAGATGATGTTGATTCCATTCCATACTCTAATACTCCATCAAATGCAGCATCTTTTCTAGTTGAAGATGTTTCTACTGTTGCAACACCGAAGAGTATCTGATATATATTGTGCTGTTAATAAATCGTTTGTACCCATTATTATTTTAATATCACAATTTCCGTATTAAACCTTGCCATATATCATCAGGATATAATGCTTTTAATCCTGCAATATGTTGACATACAATAACTGCTGAAATTGATCTAGACCTAATTGTACTAAGTTTCTGTTGAAAGTCTGGAATTTGACCGAATATTTGCAAATTCATCAAGAAAAATACATAATTGTCTATGTAATCTTTTTTCTATATTTCTATCTGCCTGTCTTATTGTTTTTATGAATAAAAATGAAAAAAATAAGCTATTTAAAAAGCTCATTGTCGTATCCATATCACTTGTGATACAGTAAATAATCATTTTTTTATCATTCAGGTCTGTAAAATCAATATCATTTCTTTCAGTTATTGCAGCAACATCATTTAATTGAAATATTTGTAGTTTTGTTGCTAAACCTGTTATTGTACTTTGTTTTATTGTATCAGATGCTTGTGCATAAATATTATATGCTATTTTTGTTATGCCAGTAGAATGACTAAATATTTCGTCAATTTTCTTTATATCACCGTGAAGCAAGTATTGAATTTAAGTACCTCATATTTTTTTTATTCTCATCTTCTACTTCAAACTTTATATGTAATAATAATGCTTTTAATAAATTTTCTTGTGTATTTTGCCAAAACTCCTCACCTTTTTTCCCTGCATTTTGGGTTGTGCTAATTACAACCTGTGCAAAAATTTGTGCATCTATTTCTTTTTCTATAAACTTAAATAAATCAATTCCATCCGAATGTTCTGGATTGACTAAATTAAATACTTTTACATCATAACCTTGTTTTTTAAAAGTATTTGCAGTTATTCCATATAGTTCTCCTTTTGGATCAGTACATACTACATTTTTTCCTTGTATAGCTATTTTTTCAAGTTCATTTATTTGTTGTTCTTGTTCTGTAATTTTTAAAGCATTAGGAATTATAAAGCTAGTTGATTTTCCTGAGCCAGATGCTCCCCAAATCATTATATTTCTATTTACTGCATTGTAAGAGTCAGGTAATGTTATTATTTCATTTGTATTAAGTGTTTTTCCTAGTAATATTCCATTTGTTTTTTCTTCATTTCCTATCGTTAATATTTTTAATTCTTCTGCTGTTGTAAAATTAGCAGTGCCATGAGTACCATCTTTCTTTTTAAATATAACGCCCTCTATTTCCATTTTTAATTGTTTCCTAGTAAAGTATATGTTGTATATAATAAAAATCAAAATACAGGCAATTATGACGTAAATAAGACCAATCATTTTATTGTATAAAATAACTTTAAAACAATCAATTAAATTTTTTATTTCTAATATAGGATATTCTTTTTCAAAACAATTTCCTAATATTTTTATATAGTTTGTTATTATAGGTATAAATATTCGCATTGATATAATTATACTTATAAAAAATATAATCCCTTTATTATATAATATCTTCTTTAAATTCTTTAAATTCACATATACCTCCTAACAAATTTTTGTCAAAAGATGTTACTTCACATTTATTTGAAATGATTTCTTTTATTTTCTCTTCGTTTTCCTTTAATGTTAATATTTTAATTTTTTTTATAGAGTCTGTATTTTCATTATAATACCAATTAATATTTTCTATTTTTTCTGTATTAATAAATGGCATAACCACTATATATGTATTATCTTCTAATAAATAATCTGCTTTATCCCAATCACTTATTAATATTTCTTGATTGTATATTCTTTCTACTAATTCATGTATATCAATAGTATTATAATTTTTAAAAATGATCTTGTTACTTTCATTATTAAGAATAATATATGTATTATTTTTTCCTAACGATAAATTATAATATTTTTTACATATTACATTTAGATCATCAACAAAAATGATAATATCATTATTATTAATCGACTTTTTTACATCAAATAATATTTGCTTAATATATATATGCTCCTTTTTTGCTGATATAAAATATACTAAGTATTCTTTAGATTTTATTATTATTTTTCCTATATATCTTCTTGCTGTTTCTGTAAATTTATCTTTTTCTTTTATTTGCCAACTAGGAATAAATTTTACATTAGAATCAATTGTTATAGTTGCAATACTTGCAATATATTTTAATCTTTCCATATAAGATTCATTTTTAATATTTTTTATATATAATGAACCTACTTTTCCTAATATTTCTCTGCCTTTTTTATCTATTATAATGTAACTTTTATATCTTTTTACATATTCATTATTAATTAATCTATTGACTCTCTGCCTATAATATCTTTTCGTTTTATAAATTAGTCTTGCATCTTCAACTTTTAACATTTTATATTCTGACAAAAATTTTAAGATTTTCATATCTTCGTAACTTAATTTTTCTTGCACTTAAACCTCCTTTTTTTCTGTTTAAAACACATTTTTTTCAACAGTGCCTTAAAACTATTGAAAAATAAAAAAAGATTTTGTTTTAAAATTTAACTTTTTAAGCCTTTTTTATATAAAAAAATTTTTTTATTAATTTTTAAAAAAATTTCATATTTTTAAAATAAATTTTGTAATTTTTGTATCCAACTAATCATATATTTTGCATCCATTACAAATACTTCTGTATAAGGCTTTTTTGTATCATTTTTTCCTTGAACCATATAAAACATATTATTAATATTATCGTCTTGTATAATATTTTGTAATACCAACGCATCTATAATTGGTTTAACATACTTATTATCAATATCCATATTTGCTTGTTGTTCATGTACTATAATTAACACTAATGTTAAATTTTTACCAAATAAACCTTTGTATTCTTTTACTGCTTCTGCTGTACTAATTAAAATATTTTTGTACGCATAATTATTAATATTTTTATACTTTGGCAATACCTCAGGAATATATATTTTTAATATATCATTTTTTAACGTTGCCTTATATGAATCATTAATATAGTTCATTTTATCTTTTTCATTTATTTCATCCATATTGTTTACTCTAATTTTGTTAAACATTTCATATCTAACTTTTTCTAAGCTCTTTAAATATTTTTCTATATCCTTTTTTTCTATAATTTCTTTGTAATTTATTATAAAATCTGTTTCTTTTTTTATTTGCTCTAACTCTGGTAAAATTAATAATTTCACTTTATTCCTCCTTGATTAATAAATTGAAAAGAAGATATAAGATTTATTATATCTTACATCTTCTTTAACACATTATTTTTCTAAGTTTTCATCATATTTTTTGGATATTGCTTCTAATAACTGATTTCTTGTATCATTATCAATTGGATAAGAACTATTTTTCCTATTCTTTTTTATTTTTGGATTAAGTGGCATAAGTAAATATCTTCCTTTCTGCCCATCATATAACTCAATCCCATCTATTATAAAACAATTATTTAATAAAACACTCGCATATCCTAAAAAATTACCACTATTAATTTTTTTCATTCTAATTTCTGTAATATCTAACATACAATTATCCTCCTTATTTTTTAATTATTTATTTTTTTCTTTCTTACTATAATAATACTGCTTACTGCTATTCCTATTAATGAAATTACTATACAAGCTATCAATAATATGTAATTTATTTCATTACCTGTTTGAATTTTAGGAATTTGTTTATTGTAATAATTAAACGTACAAATTGAATTATTTTCTTCTAACAATTCATCATTTGAAAACGTTCCTTTATCGTTAATATCTATTTTTATAACTTTATCACTTAATTGATAGTTATTTGGTGCTTTTATTTCTTTTATATAATATGTACCATATCTTAAATTTTCAAAAGTAACTATTCCACTTTCTTTATCTGATTTTACTTCATTTATTAATTTAGTACATTCTGAATCTTCATAGATACCAAATATAAAATCACCTTTTATTATTTCTTGGGTATCTTCATCCACTTTTATTACTTTTATAGTTTTCAAAATTGGTGCATCTTTCATTTCGATTAATTGATTTTCTTTTTCTTCACTAACTGTAAATTTTATACTTTCAGCTTGTTCATATCCATAAGGACATGTTGTTTCTGTCAATATATATGTTTTGTTTTCTTCTAATCCAATAACATAGTGTTCTTCGGATGTAGATGTCCAACTATCAATAATATTACCTTCTTCATCAGTTATTGTTAATTCTGCTCCTGGTAGTTCTTCTCCTGTGATAAAATCAGTTTTCTTTACACTAACAATTTTATCAATCATTTCTATTTTTTGAGTTTCCTTATCATAACCTACTTCAAATTCAATATCTGATGCTTTTACATATCCATCTATTGCTATTTCTTCGTGTAAAATATATTTTTCACCTTCAACAAGATTATTTATTTTATGTGCCTCTTTTGTTGATACCCACTCATCTATTACTTTTCCATTTTTATCAATTACTTGTATTGTTGCACCTTCTAACTCATTACCAGATACATCTACTTTTGACATCTCTACAATTTTATCAATCATTTCTACTTTTTGAGTTTTCTTATCATCAGTTACTGTAAATTCTATACTGTTTGAAATTACATATCCATTTGGTGCATAATCCTCTACTAAGGTATATGTTTGTCCCTCTATTAAACCTTTTATTTTATGAGGTTCTTTTGTAGAGGTCCAACTATCAATAACATTTTCAGATTTGTCAATAACTTTTAATTTAGCACCCTCTATTTCATTTCCAGCAATATCATTTTTGCTCATTTCAACTATTTTATCTATCATTTCAACTTTTTGGACTTCTTTTGTATTTTCAACTTTAAATTTTATGTCTTTTGCAACAACATATCCATCTGGTGCTACTTTTTCTTGTAAAGTATATGTTTGTCCTACAATTAATCCTTCTATTTTATGTGTTTTATCTGTTGATACCCAATTATCTAAAATTTTACCATTTTGATCTAATACAGTTAAATTTGCTCCTGGAAGTTCCTTTTGCCCTGTTACATCAGTTTTAGAAAATTCAAATAATGTTGTATCATTAGTTATATCTTGATTTATTTCATATACTTTTGTTTCCAAATCTTTTTGCGTAAATTTAACTTCATATTCTTTTGGATTTAAAATTAAACCTGGTAAAGTTTTTACTTCTTTAATTGTATAAACCCCAAGTGGTAAATTAGTAATTTTTAATTTTCCATTTTTATCAAGATTATAAGTATTTATCTTTGTTCCTTTTTTATAGATTATACTACCATCAATTGCATTAATTATATCTTCTTTTGCAATTAATTCAAATTGTATTTTACTTAAATCACTAACATCAACTAATGATGTATCAATATCCTCTCTTACATTGATTATTTTATTAAGTATTAATGTTCCTGTTGGTTGTTCATTCTTTACTTTTATTGTTAATACATAATCTCCACCTTCATCTGTGTCATAATTTCTTATTGCTTTAACAGTAAATTTTACTGGATCATTTAATTGTAAAAATCCTTTTGGAGTTTCTACTTCAGATATTTCATAACTTCCAACTGGTAATAATAAAGGTGTAGTTATTGTTCCTTTTTCATCATTATTACTATTATAACTATTGTCTGGCACTATTATATTATCAGCATTTGTAGTAAATTTTGAAAATACTACACTTCCAACCTTTTGAGTTATAACTTCTCCTTTTTTATATATGATTTTTCCTGTACCTCTATCATAAATATCTTTGGTTGCTCTTATTTCAAAAGTTGCACTATTAAAAGTAACAATCTTTTCTGTTTTCAAATCCTCTTTAATTATTTTTATATATGTTTCTAATTGCTCATTATTTACTACTAAATGTTTAACTTTTTGTGCAATATCATTTACTTCACTTTCATCTTGTGTAATTGAAAAAGTAAAATCTTCTGCACTTTCAAAATCTTCTGGTGTATAAGTTTCTTTCACTATATATTTTCCATAAGGTAAATTTTTTGTAGTATAAGCATTTCCATCTGAATCAGTTTTTATTACTTCGTATGTTGGTGCTATTACTTGTGCTTTTGCTACTCTATCTTTATCTACTTCTACTTTATTTCCATATTCATCTATGCCATTCCATACTTCTTCGTAAGAATAACCTTGATTATATGCTTTCTCAACATCACTAAATAATTTTATATTAAATTCTGCTCCTTCTATTCCATTAACTAATCCAGAGTTTACTTTTATGCCACTTTTAAAAATATGAACTTGCATATTTTTTACATTTTCATTACTTATAATACTTTTTGAAATAACTTCTGTATTTTCATCTTTATATTTTAAATCTACTTCATATTCTGTGGTATCTAATAAATATCCTACTGGGCAAACAGTTTCTTTAACTAAATATCTTCCAAGAGGTAAATTTTCTACTTTTTCACATATACCTTCTATATTAGTATTTCTGGTAGCAACTAAATCTCCTTTTGAATAAAATTTTTGAGTTTTTGCTTTATTATATATATCTTCCAATGCGAATACTTGATACGTTGCATTTATAAGTTGTGCATTTCCTTGTGCTACACTTCCTGTTTTACTATCTTTTTTCGTAATTAATATACTACCTGTTGGTTCTTTATTTGTTTTTTCTTCATTAACATATACTACACTTGTATTTTGGTCTTTATATTTTAATTCAAATGTATATACATTATTATCTATTAAATAACCATCTGATGCTTTAATTTCTTGATAATAATATTTACCTAATTTCAAATTTTCAACAACAATTTTGCCATTCTTATCTGTTTCAAATGTTTTATCGTAATTATTTTGTTCACTCCATATCCTATATAATGTTTTTTCTATATTAGCAGATTTATTTTCATTTTTCTTTGTTAATGTAAATGTTCCTTTTGTTTCTTTGTTTGTTCTTTCTTCATTAACATACACTACTTTTGTATTTTGATCTTTGTATTTTAATTCAAATGTATATACATTATTATCTACTACATAGCCATTTATAGTTTGTTTTTCCTGGTAATAATATTTACCTAATTTTAAATTTTCAACAACAATTTTGCCATCCTCATTAGTAGTAAATTCTTTTTCATATCCATCATCATTCCATATTTTATATGTTACATTAGACAATGTTTTTGTTTTGTCCTCATTCTTTTTTACTAATGTAAATGTTCCAGTTACTTCTTGATTTGTTCTTGTTGCGTTTGCATATACTACATCTGTATATTGATCTTTATATTTTAATTCAAATGTATATATTTGATTATCTATTATATACCCTGTTGATGCTTGAATTTCTTGATAATTATATTTTCCTAATTTTAAGCCTGTAATTTCTATTTTACCTTCTTTGTTTGTAGTAAATTCCTTATCATATCCACTATTATTCCAAACTCTATACTTTGTTCCTTCTATATTTTTAGTTTCATTTGAATTCTTTTTTATTAATACAAATGTTCCTGTAACTTCTTCATTATTTTGAGTTGCATTAGCATATACAACACTGGTGTTTTGATCTTTGTATTTTAATTCAAACGTATAAATATTATTATCTAATAAATATCCCTCTGTTGCTTGAATTTCTTGATAATAATATTTTCCTAACTTTAAATTTGTTATTTCAATTTTTCCATTAGCATCTGTAATAAATTCTTTATCATAATTGTTATCATTCCATACTCTATATTTTGTACCTTTTAAATTTAAAGTACCTTCAGCATTTTTCTTTATTAATGTAAATGTACCTGTTGCTTCTTTATTATTTTTATTGACACTTGCATATACTACCTTTGTATTTTGGTCTTTATATTCTAATGTAAAATCATATACATTGCTATCAATTACAAAGCCATCAATTGTTTTAATTTCTTGATAATGATAATTACCTAATTTTAAATTTTCTATTTTAATTATTCCGTTGTTATCAGTTTGAAATGTTTCATCATATCCATTATCATTCCAAACTCTGTAAGTTACGCCTTTTAAATTATCTGTTCCTGTTTCATTAGTTTTAGTTAATGTAAATACGCCTGTTACTTCTTCATCAACTATACTTTGTTTTGCAGTTTCATTTGGATTTACTTGTACAGAATAGGTTTCATTATTTATTACATATCCTCTTGGTGCTGTTTTTTCTTTTATATAATAAGTTCCTAGTGGTAAATTTTCAATAGTTATTCTACCATTTGAAACTGAAATATCTCTATTATAATCATTTGGTCCAGTAACATTAAATACAGCACCATCTATTAAATCTCCATTGCTATTTAGTTTTGATAACTCTAAATTGCCATTAGATTCAATATTTAAACTTACTGATAAAAATACAGGATCATTATAATTCATTGAATATAATTGATTTTGAACTCTATCTGAAAATTCAAAATAAATTGATGTATCGTAATCCTCTGTTCCTCTTTTTACCATTCCCCAATCTCTAAACATATCTTCTGATATTTTATAATTTTCTAAATTACAATCATTAGTAACTGTAAATGTCATGAAATTTTCACCTTCATTGTGAACTATTCTTATTCCTTCTGTTGTAACATCAAGATTACTAAAAGTTGATAAAACGTAATTATCATCATATATAGTAGTTGTTTTTCCTACTTTTAATGAAATAGTTGTTCCATTAAAACTTGGTCTTAATTTCATTCTATCAATTTCTGAATCTATATTATTTTTAAATTCTATATATTCATCCTGAATACCAGAGTCTACAAATGTTGAATAATTTTGACCTAATGCTTCCCAAATATATTGTTGTGTAAAAACATAATCTTTTTTTGCATCATAACTTATTCCACCGTCTATAACATAATCACCATATTTATTATACCAGCCAAAATATGCAATTTTACAAGCTCTTTTCATTGATTCACTTGTAGGTGTATAATATGAACCTGAATAAATTGTTCCTGTTTGAAAAGATACTCCATCTTCTGCACAAAAAGCTGTTATTTTTTCTTTCGTTGAATAATTTACTAATGTTCTCATTAATACTCCATATTGTCTGCTAGTGCTATCTGTTGTATAAATATATGAAGCAAATTGTCCACCAACCCATTGTCCACTTCCACTTGCTGCTAAAACTGGTTGTAAAGAATTAAAAATTATAAACACTAAAATTAATATTGATAATATTTTTTCAATTTTTTTAATCATTTTTTTCCTCCTAATTTCAACAAAAAACAAGTACCTATTTTGAGATACCTGTTTTTTTATTTTTTTAATTATAATAAAAATTTATAGTCCATTTTTCACAAAAAGGACAAGTATAAATTTCATATCCATAAGGACATTTCAAATAATATTCTTCATCTTGTATTTGGTTACTTGTCCATAACTTTCCCCATTTTTTTATTTCTGCATCAAATAGTTTAATTGCCTCTTCTTTTGAATTAAACCACTTATTTGAATTTCCTACTGCAATTGCATGGTTATTATTATTTGTACATCTATCTATTTTTTCTTCTTGTATTGTTTCTTCTTTTGTTTCTTTCTCATCTGTTTTTATTTTTTCATTTTTTTCTTCAAACGTTTCTTCAATATATTCATCTTCTTGTTGAATATCTACTTTTGTATCTTCTTTAATATCTAATTTTGCATTATCACTAATATTTATATTACTATTATTTGTGTTATTATTTTTTTCTTCTTTTATTACAGGTTTAGTATTTATCTCAGGTTTGCTTAAAATTTCTGTATTTATTTCCTCTTTTTTTTCTGGAATTATAATTTTAAATTCTTTTTCTGCTTTATTTAGATATATATCTTCTACTGTAACTTTTGCAACATATTCTCCACTTATTGCTGAATTCACATTATCTAAATTAATTTTATAATCATTTACCTTAGATAAGTCTGATACATTAATCAGTTCATCAAAGTTATATGTTGATAAATCAGTATCAATTGGTATTTCAATACTATCTCTAATAGATATTATTGGTGCAATAGTATCTACAACCTTTACATCCTGAATAAAGACTTTATCTTTATAATAAACTTTTACATTATATTCTCCAGTTGCTGAATAATTTTTTCCAGGTTCATTTTCTATATTACTAACTATCCTAATTCTTCCTACATCAATAAATTTAATACTGTTTATATCAATTAAATCTTGAATATTTGGATTATATGTATTTCCATATTCTATAATTATTTCATCATTCTTTAATGATATTTGTGAATCTACCTTATTTATAAAAATTATTGAAAATATCTCTAACGCAATAAAAATAATAATAAAAAATATAAAAACAATATAAAATTTTTTCTTCATATCAACCACCTCTTATTTTTATAATAGCATAAAAAAGATTTTTTTTTAATTTGAGAAAAAATTTGAGTTAATTTTTAATTATTTTCTTCTATTTTCGCTATTATATAATATCGTTGATCAGTAGGTATTGTATGACTATTCAGATAAGAACAAGTTGAAAGTTTTACTATTTTTTCTATTTTTCCTATATTATTTACGGAATATTTACTCATTTTTTTATAATATTCTACTTCCTCATCAAAATTTAATTTTTTTATATTGTTTTCTTCAGTATTTACACCTATTGAATAACAACTAAATACAGTTGCTTTATAATTACACTCTTTTGTATATATTTCAAAAGTAGAATGATTATTAAAAAAATTATAATCTAAATATTTTTCTAATTCTGAAAACATAATATCACTTTTCATATTGTGTCCATATATAGTTGTTACTTTATCATAAAATGGATTATTATTTAACGTAAAAATTGAGCCATTGCTATTGTATAAACCATTATATGAGTGTTTCAAATATTTTAAAGAATCTGTATCTTTTAAAATTGGATAATTAATATTTGTATTTTTTATCTCAATCCAACCTATAATATCACTATTACTATTTTCTAATTGTTCCCAATCAATTTTTATTTCATCCTTTTCATCTTCTTTTGTTATAACATCTTGAATTAACTCATTATTATAGTTATTACACTCTTTGTAATCTAAATAATCTCTGGTAAAAAAATGCAATGATATTATTAAAATCATAGTAAATATAAATATAGTAATTCGTGCAATTCTTATTTTAATTTTTCCATCACCTCCTTTAATTTGATAATAATTAATTTCAAAATAAATGCTTTTTGTTATTTTTTAACCTATTTTTTAGTTGTATATTGAATGTTTTCTTATAAATTTTAGATATATCAGAAAACTTTTTAGGATTATCTAATAAATCTTTTATTTGACTAGGATAAAAATTACCAAAAACTAAATCATATATTCCATTTTCTAATGCAATTTTTGTTTCTACATCTTTTGGATTTTTTAATAATAAAATTACTCGTATATTCATACTCCTTAATAAAAATAAGTATTCTCTAAAATCAGTTTCTATTGCGTTACTTGACAATATAACCGTCTGATTTTTAAATTTATCATCTTCTATTATAAAATCAGCATAACTTACAACCATAGAACCTTTTATTTCTGATTCCAATATTTTATCAATTTCATTACTTCCTGTATAAATAACTACCACTTACTCTACTCCTCCTTTACCTAATATTGTTAATGGATCTATTGTCTGTCCATTTATTCTTATAGTAAAATGACAATGACAACCAGTTAATGCTCCATTTGTCGATTTTCCACTAGAATCTTTATATGGATTATTAGGTACATTGTAAACATATTTTGGTCCAACTTTTCCGTATTACTTGTCCTTTTTTTACTGTTTCTCCCACTTCTACCATAAAATTAGGATCACAATGACAGTATGAAAATGTATAATCACCAGAATTTATTGTTATAGTAAATCCACCTGAACCTCCCCAAGATGCTTTTATAACTTGACCTTCCATAATAGCAATTAATTTTGTCCCCTCTGGTGCAGCAATATCAATTCCATTATGAAATGTTGATGCCCCTTGCGTTGGAGCCTCTCTATTACCATAATAACTGGTAATATCTTTTGCTGATTTGTCCAATACAGGCCAATCAGCATTATCAACAAATTCCACAAATAAGCCAGAAATAAAACTTCCAACACTTTCAAAAAAACTTTTTGTATCTTCTTCTGTATATTCTGCTGTGGTATAATATTTTAATTCATTTTTTATACCACTTTCATCTTCGTTTTTTATACCAATATATAAAATATCAGTAATATAACAAACTAACAGACATAATATTGTAAATATTATAATAGGAATTTTAAACATATTTAGAATTGTACATATTAATTGTAATGTTCTTTTTTTTAATTGATATTTTATAAAATTACTTATTCCTTGCTCTATCATAATTTTTCACTTTCTTGTATATCAGTTAAAATATTTTCTTCTGTCTTTTTATTTTCTTCTTTTCTAAAATTATTTATATTATTCCTATCTGTTTTAAAGTTTTTTCCCTCTGCCATATACATTCCCATATTTAAGAATTCTTTTCCTGTATTGTACATTTTTTTACTAGCTCCTAATACCGTGTTAAAATTTGGTTTAGTAAAACCTTGCTTTGTATCTTCTTTGGATTTTTCTATAATATTTATTGGTTTAGTATCCATCTTATTAGTTTTCATTGTTGTTGTTTCCATTTGAGTTATTTGCATTGGTTTAATTTGATTATTTGAATCCATAGATTGATTATTAAAAATTCTTCCTATTAAGCTATTACCAATATTATTATCAACATTAGTATTTTTGAATTGATAAGCTATTGTTCTTATACTATGTGCCATTGCATTTGCCATTCCTATTCCTCTATTTGCTAATTCATCATTATTTATTCCTGCTATTCTAGAAACAAGATTTTGAAGGCAATTTTGTAAAGCATCAGCAATTGGAAGTATCATCATTGCCCATAAAATAGATACAGCCCAACCACTTGCTTCTGGTAAAAATTTTATATATACTAAAAATAAAAAAGCATAAATAAATTGCATAAAAACATTTATTAGTATTTGCCCAAACCATATTGCAGCACCAATTGTTCTTTTATTTATCATCCATAAAATTGATACTATTGGAGTAAATAGCGTAAAAACCAATATAGTAAAATGTCTAATAATAAATTTTACATTAAGTTTAAAAAATAAATAGGCAAATAATGCTATAATAATTGAAGTAACAATTGCATTACCTGTTTGTATATTTTTTAAAACACCAGTTCCTAATAAATCATTTAGATTTCGATTTGAATATCCAACAATTATATGTACTAGGCTATTATTTATAAACAATAAAAATTTTACAAATATTGGTGCAAAAATAATTGAAATTGCTCCAAAAAATAATCTCATTAAACTATCTTTTGCTTCATTTCTTTGCTCAATATTATATCCTGCTATTATGAACTTGTATGCAACTATAACAACTACAATTAAAATTAAACTTCCTGCAATTAAAGACATTATTTTATACCACTGCATCATTGAATTCCATTGTTCTTCTGTAAAAGGCGAAATAGTTGTAGAATTTTTTGCAAATATTAATTCTTCATATTCTTTAAATCCCATATTTAACTCTTTATTTGTTGTTAAATTAAAAATAGTTTCTGCTATTCCTCCGTATCATTTTTGCTATTATTTTTTCAAAAATGCCACCTTCATCTTCATCAATTGTTTCTTCTATTTCGGATTTTTGCTCACCAAAATCTGTAAAGAAGTTTGCATTTACCTTTGGTATAAATAAGCATAAAAAAACAAGCATCATTAAAATACTTGCAATAATCTTATTTAATTTTTTCAAAAATTTCCCTCCTTCACACTTTTAAAATTTCTCTTTCTTTTTCTAACATTTCAATTGATATTGCAGACACCGTTCCCTCTATATCTAATAAAGCATCACCAGGTCTTGCTTGTAATAAATACTCTCTTGTACCTCCTGATAGTTTAAAAAATTCTATAACTTTATCAACACTTATAGGAGATTGTTTTAATAGTATCGCTGTTCCACAACAATTTAATATTGCTCTACCTTGCGTTGTTGTAATCATTTCATCTGGTAATTGAGTTGCAATAACTAATCTTACTCCTCTTTTTCTTGCTCTACGAGCTAAATTTTCAATAAAATTTGCTGTTTCTTCATATTTTAACATTGTCCAGGCTTCATCTATATATACTGATTTTTCTTCATATTTTTCTGATCTTCTCATATATTTTTCTGTTATCCAAGTAGTAATAACCATTGAAGCATAAAATTTTGTTACTTCATCAGTTATACTAGATAAATCAAAATCTATGGCACAATCATTTATATTTATACTGCTAGTACAATCGAACATTCCTAAACTTTTTTCTTTTAGAAAACCAGATAATATTTCTGCCAGTTCTTTTGAATTCTTTTTAGTTGCTAGTATTCGTTGAAAATCAGATAATATTGGCATTTTCTTTTTTATTTTTTCAAGAGTAAGTTTTTCTCCAAGTTTTCCTCCCTCTTTCTCATATATACTATCTTTATTTGTATTAATACCTTTTTCACTGTATGCTTCAATTACACTTTCTTCAATATCTGCTAATTCTTTCGCATTTAAATTTCTATCCATATAATTTTTCATTATTCCAGATAAAATTGCTCTTATTTCTGCGACTTTATTTAAAATATTTATTTTTTCTATTCCATTTTCTTCTTCTATATCAATATCAAATATATTTATCCCAGAAGCAACTCCTTGTTTTATTGAAATTATTTTTCCTCCTAAACTATTTGTTCTTTTTTTATATTCACCCTCTATATCTAATATTGCTGATTGAGTATTTTTTGTAACAAGAGATCTTGAAGATAATATATCCATTGTAACTGATTTTCCTGCCCCTGTTACTCCAAAAATAACAATATGAGGATTAGTTAAATTTTTATCAAAAGTATCTAAATATACTGGTAATCCTGTAAAGTAATTTCTACCAATTGGAACACCATTTGGACTTGATTCAGTATTTGAATTTGCAATTGGAAACATTGTTGCTAAACCATTTGATGTTACATTTCTTTCATAATCATAAATTTTTAAATCATTAAATGGTAAATTGGCTTTTAATCCACTCAATTGTCTAAAATTAAGAGTTCGTATTTTTGCTGACATTTTTGCAAATTCATTTTTTAATAAATCTGTTCTTTCATCTAGTTCTTTTATACTTTTTGCATTAATTCTAAGTAAAATAGTAACAAAGAATAGTTTATCGTTTGAGGTTTGAACTTGATTTCTTATTTGGTCATAATCATCAATCATTTTTTGTATTGGATGTATTAAATCAATATTTCCTTTTGTTTCGTATGTTTGACGCTCTGATTCTAATATTGTTACTTTTTTATTTAATTGTCTAATAACACTATCATCTTTTGCAGGTCTATTAATAATGCTTAAAGTAACATCTCCTAAAAGATTAAATATTCTATCTAGCCATCCTAAATATGTTCTGCTTGGATAAATAGCTAAAACGAAACTTCTAATATATTTATTTTCTCCTAATACAATATAATCTCTTTTTTCGTCAATACAATCTGGAATTAATATTTCTAATAACTCTGGTTCTTTATCAAAAATATCAATCTCTTTCTTCTTTTTATTTCTTTTCTTTACTTTTTCTAAACATATCTTTTTTTCATTTTTATTATGTTTTATTCTCTGAGCTAACATACAAATCTAAACCTCCATTCTTTATCATATTTTTTATTTTTTCATTTGGATTTTTATTTAATTCTCTATTGATCAATTCCATAATATCTATATCAGATAATCTTTTTGTTTTTACTTTTATAGTTGCTAAATTATATTTGAATTCGTTATAGTATTTGTCTAATTCTATTTCAGCTTTTTCTAATGGTTCTAATGAATCAATAATACAATAGTTTTTTCTAACATATAAATCATCTTCTTGCATTATTTCTTCTAAATATTCAATAATACTTTCTCCATATTCTTTTATATTGTTATTTTTTTGTAATTCTATATTATTTCTTATTGCTTCTATTTTGTCAGTTGTATCAATTTTTTCAGTGGTACTAAAAAATTGAAATTGATTATTAAAAGTTTTTCCTAGTTTTATTAAATTACTATCAATATTATTTTGTTCATCATCATTTAATAGCTTGTATTCAATACTTCCTAATTCAACTATTATTGAATGCCTTCCATTAATAGTTAATATTCCATCTTGTATTCTATCAATTCCCCAAATTCTTCTTATATCTTTTTTTTGCTTTTTTATGCTAAATAAATTCTCTTGTGGTTTAAAACTATATAATTTATTTTTCTTCTTTACATATAATGGTACAAATATAACTAAAATTATACTTGCTAATATAAAACATATTGAAATTATCATTATATCTTTCCTTTCTGTAATATATATTTCTTCTTTCTAAATAGAAAATTCAAAATATAAATAAAATATTTATCGCCATTTGTTTCATCAATTTTTACAAAAGCAAATACTATAAACATACTAGCTAATAACAAAAATACTATTGATTTTATGATAACATTAATCATAGGTATAAAGAAAATAGATAACATTGATGCACCTAAAATAAGATAAATCACTTGCCTTATAGATAAATACCCACCAAATATTTTCTCTTCATGATTAAAATTATATGGTACTTTATATATTTGCATATTTTACACCCTTTCTATTTAACTTCCTATCATACTTCCAGAACCATTTGTTGCAACACTAAGTACAATACCAGAAACAATTAATGCCAAACTTAGTAGCATAAATCCAACTGCTACCCAAGCTAATCCTCCTATTCCTTCTGATCTTTTGTTAGGATTATTTGCATTTACTATTAATTTTATTGCAATAATAACAATACTTACAAACATAAGAACAGAACCTATTGGCATAGCAAGTTTAATTACTGCATCTTTTATATTCTGTGTTGCTATTTCAACCTCTTGTGTACCAATTGTTGTTGCATAAGTTTTGGCATTTATCAATGCTATCAAAATTGATGTCATTAATGTAGATATTTTCAATTTTAAATTTCTTTCTTTTTTCTTCATTTTTTCCCTCCACTACTTTTTAAAAAAAGCAATTATTAAAGGAATGGCTAATATAAAAATCAGTATTACTATACTTATTATAAGATTTTTCACTCCAAATTTTATTGCTTTTTCGGATTTTATACGGCTTCCGAATTAGCCATACGATTAAACTAACTAAAATCCAAATTGTAAGTAATATAATCAGAAAAAAAAAGTTTTTTCCATCATATTTCCAATCATAAAATTTAAGTTAGAGTTTTCTAAGTTATATGGTTCAATCATATAATCTCTCCTTTTCCAAAAAAAATAAAGCTATTTATATTTAGCTTCTAACTTTCTAATTATACTTACATAATAATAGTCATAAAAATTAACAATTTCTTTATCTGTACCTTTGTATGAAATTTCAAAACTTTTACAACTATCATATACTTTTATAAATTCTTCTCTTGTAGCTTTTGATAAGATATTTATTTTGTTTTCTAAAAACATTTCTCTTATAGAGTATATTATGATTTTTAGTTTTTCAATATTTTCTTCTTTAAATATCTTTAATGTTTCTTCTGTATAATTAAATTCTAACCTCTTAATTATTTCATAAAACTCGTTGAATTTCTCTATATTTTCAAAGCCTTTTGGAATTTCTCCTTTTTTATTTATAATATATATAAAGAATCTATCTATCATAATATTTATATTATTATCTTTAGCTTTTTTGCTTATAGGCTCTGTGCTTTTTTGCTCATAGGGGTATATGCTATTTTGCTTATAGGTATTTTTCATAATTTGCCTACAACTATTATCTGTAATATAAATTCTTCTTTCAATTATTTCTTTTTTTTCATTTCTTATTAGTTCTACCTTGATATATTCTAGCTTGTCCAAGTGAGAAATCCATCTAGATATAGTTCCTGGTATAACTCCATATAATTTTGAAAAATAGCCATTAGATGCAAAACAATAGCCTTCTTTTCCAATTAAAGCAGTTATTTCACCATATAATAATCTTTCTGCATACTTTAACCTTTCATCATATCTAACTGTTGCAGGTATTATTGAATAATAAGATGGTTGGTTTTCTTGATTCACATTCCACATCACCTCCTTAAATAATATATAATTTATAAAAAAATAAAGTGCAAGAAATACACTTTATTTTAATATATACATCAAAAATTACTCATTTTTTAGTATATTTATATACTTTTATAGATAATTACAATTTTTTATTTGTTGATATTTCAATTTTTTTTCTTTCTGTATAAATTGAACGCTCAATGATTACGATATTCAAAAATAACAAGAAATAAATCCTATTTTTCTTTGAAATTTTGAATATTTTTTTATTTTTTTTGTTTTTTATTGTGATGTTCAAAAACGACAGGAAAATTAGTTCAATTTTTCAAATTTTTAAATTTTTTTCATTTATTTTTTATTTTCTTTATTAAAAATATGCTTAAAATTCATGCTTTGCCTTGTTGCCATTATTGAACACTCTAGTCATTTGCAGATACAACACATATTGCTTTTAACATTTCATCAACTGTTAAGGTTTCAGTTGTATCTAGCCAAATTTGTGAGCCTCCCATTGAACTTGCATTTTCACTACATGGTATTTTATCTGTTAAATTTAATTGCCCATTATCTATTGCTTCCATAATTAATAATATTGTCATTACTTTAGTAACACTTGCTGGTCTTAGTTTTTCGTGTTCATTATATGAATATAATACTTCTCCTGTATTTTGTTCTATTAATATTGCTCCTCCTGATTCTAATTTTAATGAATTTTTTTCTTCTACTTGTGCTGTTGTTTGTACTGTTTTTGATAAGTTTGTAGTGTCTTCTTCTCCTGCCCATATATATTGTTCACTTATTGCTATGCTAAATGTACTTATTGTATTTAATACTATTACTAATAGAATTATATATTTTAGTATTTTTTCTTTTTTTAACATAAAAAAAATCATTCCTTTCTCGCTTCGCTCGAAGGCACACATAGGAATGAAAACCTTGAGTTCGAAGCATATT
>CANRES010000013.1 GCA_947629625.1 uncultured Clostridia bacterium
TCTTTGTTGCTCATAAGCATATTGGTCTACTGCTTCTTGTGAATTGTCTATTATTCCTGTATGTAACACTATACTTAATGTTACTCCTGCTAGTATCAACAATACTATTATTGTTATTACTAACGCAATTAATGTTATACCTCTTTCTTTTAAAATTTTTCCTTTCATTTTTTTACTCCTCCTAAAATTTTTTTTATTTTTTTAATGTTTAGTAATTAAAATATCAAAAAAGTAAATTGAAGCGTTGGAAACATCACAAGTTAGAATTTGTTATTGAATTTAATGAGGGATGTTCGATGGAATATATTTAATTACTAAACAATTTAAAACTAATTAAACGTAAAATTATAAAACTAAATTTAAAATACAAAAAGAGCCAAGTTTATTTATATGCGTAACGGTATTACTAACATATAAACAAAGTTGACTCTGTTTATTTTTCTTATTAAATTTAATTTTAGGCTTAAAAATGACGCAATTATCCTATCTACTAAACATATTGTGTGTGTGTGTGTGTGTGTGTGTGTAGAGTACCAATGGTTTCAAGACTTGCTATCATTTTTATTTCTCCTTTCTTTTGTTCATTTTTAATTTGTATTTTTATTTTATACAAAGTTTAATGTATTGTCAATAGTTTTTAAAATTTTTTATTGCATTATTATTCAAAAAATTTATCAAATTCTTCTGTTGAAATAACTTCTTTTTCAATTAAAGTTTGAGCAACGGCATGTAAAATTTGCATATTACTTTTTAATATTTTTTGTGCTTTTTCATAAGCAATATCAATTAATCTTTTAACTTCTTCTCCAATTAAATCTTCAATATTTTGTCCAAACATTTGCATTTCATAAGGTTGTTGTTGTTCATTATTTAATGAAATTGGACCTATTTTATCACTCATACCATATATAGTAACCATATCTTTTGCAATTTTAGTTGCTACTTCAATATCATTACTTGCACCTGTTGAAATATCGTCTAATGCAATTTTTTCTGCTGCACGTCCACCTAATAGTGAAATTAATTTTTCTTCTAATTCTGTTTTAGATGCAAAAAACTTATCTTCATTAGTTTTGTACATTGTATATCCGCCTGCTACTCCTCTTGGTATTATAGATATTTCTTTTACTTCCATACTTGTTGCTAAAAATTTACTTACAATAGCATGTCCTGCTTCGTGGTATGCTGTTAATTTTTTATCTTTTTCAGATACAACTCTACTTGTTTTTTGTAAACCTACTGTAACTTTTTTAACTGCTTCTTCTAAATCTTGTTTTTCAATTACACTATGTTTATTTATTGTTGCAATTATTGCTGCTTCATTTAAAGTATTGGCTAATTCTGCTCCTGTGAAACCTGCTGTATCTTCTGCAATACTTTTTAAACTTAAATTATCTGCAAATTTCTTTTCTTTACTATGAATTTTTAATATTTCTTCTCTTCCTCTTAAATCTGGTGGAGCAATTGTTATTCTTCTATCAAATCTTCCCGGTCTTAATAATGCTTTATCTAACATTTCTGGTCTATTTGTTGCTGCTAATACTATTACTGTTTCATTAGATTCAAAACCATCCATTTCAACTAACAATTGATTTAATGTTTGATTATTTTCAGATTCTGCTCCACTTGCATTTGTCCTTCTTGCACCTATTGCATCTATCTCGTCTATAAATACTATACATGGTGCCATTTTTTTTGCTTTACTAAATAAACTTCTAACTCTTGAAGCACCTAAACCTGCAAACATTTCAATAAATTCAGATCCACTCATTGATATAAATGGTACGTTTGCCTCTCCTGCTATTGCTTTTGCAATTAATGTTTTACCTGTTCCCGGTTTACCACATAATAGAACACCTTTTGGAATTTTTGCACCCATTTTTTGAAAACTTTCAGGATTTTTTAAGAAGTCTACAATTTCTATTAGTTCTTGTTTTTCTTCTTTTAAACCTGCAACATCTTCAAATTTAATATCTGTTTTATTTTCTTTTCCATCATATATTTTTCCTTTATCTCCTAATCCTTGCATTTTTAGTATAAGTACAAATAATGCTACCATCATTAATGTAGGTATTATAGAAAATATTTTATCTGATAAATTTGCTAATATACTTTCTGATTTTTCATTTAATTCTATATTTTTTCCTTCATCATCAACTTTTTCATGAATTAATTCAATAAACGCTTGTGTACTAGGAATTATTGCAGTTTTTTCTTCTTCTATATCTTTATATTTTATTTTTATAGATGTACTTCCAACTGTCATTTCTATTTTTTCTATTTTATCTTCTTCTATATCACTTAATAGTTGTGTATATGGTACATTTTTTTCTTCGCTTTCTTGATTATTTTTATTTATTATTAGGGCTACTATTATTGTTGCAGTAATAGTTAGTAAAATTAAAATTGTCCATAATAAATATTGTTTTTTATTTTTCTTATTTTTGTTTGGTTTATTTTTTTCCATTTATATATTCCTTTCTTTTATTAAAATTATGCATTTGTTCCTTCTGGCGCTTCTCCAACATTATTATCTTTTGAATCTTCTTTTTCTTTTTCGTCTTCCTTCTTTTCTTCCTTATCGTCCTTCTTCTCTTCTTTATCTTCGTTTTCTTGCTCTTGCATTTCTTCTCTAATCTTTTGTTGTTCTAGTTGTATTCTAATTAATTCTCTTTGTTGATTTATGAATTGTGTTTTTATCATTAAAATTGCAACTACTACATATATATAAGATATTGTTGTATACATCCATTGAAAATATTTTATTTCAAAACCTGTTAGTAAGTTTATTACTAAATAAATAATTTGTAAAATTATTGGTAATGTTAGTGAGTATACTCCAATATTAAATGAAGACTGAAATTTTAGCCTCATTCCGACTATTCTTGCAACTATAAAGGCTAAAATTCCAAGCATTACTACATTTATAATTGTACTAAAAAAGTATATCGTTAGTATAGATAAAAATATTACTATAAAAAATACTGCATAGTTTTGTTGTACTATTTCTTGCATTTCTGAACTACTCATATTTAGTTCTTCTGGTATATCTACCTCTATTTGATTTATTAAGTCGTCTAAACCTCCTGTTAATATTTTGTAACTATATAATATTGTAAAAATGAAACTAAATATTAATGTTATAATAAATAAATATTTTATACTACTTTGCCATTTTTCCATTGCAAATATATCATATTTTTCAAAATCTTTTATGCTTATTAATACTCTTTTGAAAAATCCAATTTTTTCTGTTTCCATATAATTCCCTTCTTTGTTGTATTTTTTATTATATTTTTTGAACTACCATTCCATCTTTTTCGTCTTTTACATTATACCCTAATTTATTTAATTCATTTCTAATTTCGTCAGATTTTTTCCAGTCTTTTTCTTCTCTTGCTTTTTTTCTTTCTTCTATTAATTCTAAAATATTTTCTGGTAATTCATCTTCTTTATTGTTTATCTTTTTATCAATTTTTAAACCTAAAACTGTATCAAATTTTAATAATAATTCTGCAATTTTCTTTGATTTTTTTGGATATTTAATTAATTCCCATACATAACTTAATGCAACTGGCATATTCAAATCGTCATTTATTGCTTTATGAAATTTTTCTTCATATTCATTTAGGATACTATCTTCTACATCTTCATTTCCATTAAGTTGTTGCATATATCCTTCTTTTAGTTTTATTAATGCTTTATTTGTACTATCTATTGCATCCCATGTAAAATTTAATTTATTTCTGTAATGTGAAGAATAACAAAATAGTTTATATGTTAATGGATCATATCCTTTGTTTATAATGTCTCGTAGTAAATACGCATTGTTTAAACTTTTTGACATTTTTCCACCATCTATTAATAAAAATTCTTGATGTAGCCAATATCTTGCAGGTATTTTATTTGTTGCACCTCTACTTTGTGCAATTTCGTTTTCATGGTGTGTTGGTACTAAGTCTATTCCTCCTGTATGTATATCAAATTCTTCTCCTAAATATTTTCTTCCCATTGCTGAACATTCTATATGCCAACCGGGATAAGATAGCCCCCAAGGGCTATCCCATTTCATTATATGGTTTTCTGGTGCTTTTATCCATAATGCGAAATCATAAGGATTTTTCTTTTCTTTATCTAATTCAACTCTTGCTCCTGCTTTTTGTTCTTTTAGATTAATTCCTGATAATATTCCATATTCTTTTAATTTTGATACATCAAAATATATTGCAGTTGATGTTTCATAAGCATATCCATTTTTTAATAATTCTTGAACAAATTCTATCATTTCTTTGATATGGTCTGTTGCTTTACATATTATTTCTGGCATATCTATATTTAGTTCTTTTAGGTCATTTAAAAATCTTTCTGTATATATTTTTGCTATTTCTAATGGTGTTTTTCCTTCTTCTCTTGCAGATTTTAGCATTTTGTCTTCGCCTTCGTCTGCATCTGATACTAAGTGTCCAACGTCTGTTATATTCATTGCATGTTTTAATTTGTATCCATTGTATTTTAACATTCTTCTTAATGTATCCATAAATACGAATGTTCTCATATTTCCTATTGTTGCATCTTTATATACTGTTGGTCCACATGTATATATACGTACTTCATTAGAATCTATTGGTTTAAAAATTTCCTTTGTTTTTGTAAGAGTATTATAAAAATATATTTCCAAAAGGACCTCCCATTTGAGTAATTTTAATTACTCTATAAAATTTTACTTTTTTAAAATTTATGTTTCATTTTTTGAAACTGTATTATCTTTATTTTCTGTATTATTTCCAGTAGTTTTATTGTCTTCAACTATTACTGTTCTTGTAACTGATGCTTCATTTCCTGCTTTGTCTTTTACAGTATATGTTAAAGTATATGTTCCTGCTTTTGATGTATCTACTTTTCCTGTTATTTCTGCTTTTAAGTCTTTATCTACATTATCTGTTATTGTTACTCCCGGATCAACAAATTTTTCATTTAATTTTACTGTTATTGTTTTATCTCCTTTTAATGTTATTACTGGTTTTTCTTTATCTTCTGTTGTTTTTCCATCTGTAACTACTACTGTTCTTGTAGCAGTTGCTTCATTTCCTGCTTTATCTTTTACTTTATATGTTAAAGTATATGTTCCTACTTTTGATGTATCTACTTTTCCTGTTATTTCTGCTTTTAAGTCTTTATCTACATTATCTGTTATTGTTACTCCCGGATCAACAAATTTTTCATTTAATTTTATTGTTATTGTTTTATCTCCTTTTAATGTTATTACTGGTTTTTCTTTATCACTTGATTTTGTATGTATATCACAATGATCTAATGGTACCATATATTTTGCATCAAGTGTTTGTTGCCATCTATCGTCTTCTTCAGCATTTTCTCTACTAATAAATACCTTTTCTTCTGTATCTGTGCAATATTCATTTGCAAGTAAACCAGATTCTTTACATATTGTTTCTTTAACATGGCAAGTACATGTTTCAGTAGGTACTGTACCTTTTACAAATAATTCTGAATATACTCTATTTCCTCTTGGGTCTTGTGAGCATAATTCTCCTGCTAATAGTCCTGAGTCTTTGCATATACTTGCAGTTGTAACACTATCTGGTCTTTCAAATGATTGTGCTTCATAACCATCATATACTCTATTCATAACATCTAGCCATATTTCTTTTGCATTGTCTTTAACTCCTACATGTTTTCCATCATATTTATATAATACATACGCTGAATAGTATGTTGAAAAACCTTCAAAAGAAGATGCTTCATCACTTTGTGATGTTCCTGTTTTTCCTGATATTTGTGGTGCTCCTGTATATCTTCTAAATGCAGGTCTTGCTGTTCCTTCTGCACCTATAATTGGTTCTCTTAATAATTGTGTCATTATATATGCGTTTCCTTCTGACATTACTTTTCTTGTTTCTTGTTTTGGTTCTAATACTACATTTCCATTAGCATCTTCAACTTTTATATAAAATGTTGGTTCTACATAAGTTCCACCATTTGAAAATACTGTGTATGCTGCTGCCATTTCTAGTGGAGATATACCATAAGTTATACCACCAAGTGCAAGTGATAAGTTATTATCTTGTGTATCATCTAATGATGTTACTCCTAATTGTCTCATAAATTCTATTGATTTTGCAGGTGTTAATTTTTGTATTAATTTTACTTCAGGTACATTTTGTGATTTTTGTAACATAAACCTAATGTTTGATAAACCATAACCAAAACAACCAATTTTACCTTCATACCAATTACGTGGGTCATATCTTCCAAAATTTCCCGGTGAATCGTCTATTACAGAACCTGCAGTAATTAATCCATTTTCTAGTGATGGTGCTATAACTGCAATTGGTTTTATTGTAGAACCAGGTGAACCTGATGCTGTTGTTGCTCTATTTAGTCCAAATGTAGTTTTTTCTCCTAATGCTCCTGCAATTCCTACAACGTATCCTGTACCATTTTGTATTATTGCCATACCTGCTTGAACTTGGTCATCTCCAGAATAAATAATATATTTATCTTTTGCAAATTCTTCTTCTACGATTTCTTGTATTCTTGTATCTTGTGTTGTATAAATTTTATATCCACTGCCATAAGCATGTAATTTTGCAATTTCTTCAGACCATCCATATTCTTCTTGTAAATCTTTTACAACTTGTTTAATTGCTTCTTCTGCTAAATATGTATATGAATTACTGAAATTTCCTTTTTCAAAATGTATTCCATTATTAATTTCTTCTATTGCAGCATCATATTCTTCTTGTGTTATTCTTTCTTGGTCTTTCATTGCAGTTACTACTTTTGTAACTCTTTTATTTATTTCTTCCATATTTTTTGCTAATTTTTCTTCGTCTTGAACATAAGGGTTATATCTACTAGGTGAATGTGTAATACCTGCTAAATATGCAGATTCTACTAAACTTAAATCTTTTGCGCTTTTATTAAAGTAGTATTCTGATGCAGTTTCAACACCATATATATTTTGTGTTCCACATAAAGGTATTAGATTTAAGTATAATTCTAATATTTGGTCTTTTGATAATAGTTTTTCTAATTCATAAGCACGTGCAATTTCTTTTATTTTTCTTATTGCACCTTGCATTCCGCTATCGTCATCTTCATCTGTAATGTTTTTTACAACTTGTTGTGTTATTGTACTTCCTCCACCTGCATCTGATTCTCCTTTATGAAGTAAGAAAGATATTGTTGCTTTTGCAGTTCTTGCTAAGTCTACTCCATTATGTGTTTCATATCTTTTATCTTCTATTGCAATAAATGCTTTTTCTAGATATGGTGACATATCTGCTTTGCTTATTATTTTTCTATTTTCTTCACCACTTAATTCTGCAATTACATTTCCATCCATATCTAATAAAACAGAATTTTCATATTCAAATTGTAAGTCCTCTTCTGTAAGTGCTAAATCTCCCCCAAATATTCCTGATAACATTCCTGCTACAATTCCTACTAGAATTACAAATAATAGGAATAATATTATAAGTATTATTTTTATTGCTTTTCTTAATTTTGGATGTTTTACAGGCTTTTTTTGTTTTTTATTTTTAGTTTTATTTTTTGTTTTTATTTTTTTTGTTTCTTCTTCGTTTTTTGTTTTATTTGATTTCTTTTTTCCTTTTTTCATATTATCCTCCCTTAAATAGAAAAGTTAACACTAACATTATATTATAAAAGTATAAAAAGTTAAAGTATTTTTTAAAATTTATTTACTTTTCAATTATATTTATTCAATATGTGGTTATTATATCATATAAAATTAGAAAACTCAACCTACTTTTTAGGTTAAGTTTCAATAATTTATAAAACTATTTCTCTTTTTAGCAAATTATTTTTTATAATTCCAATACCTATAAATATTTTGCTTTCACTATATATTTTATATAATCCATCTGGATTAATTTTTGTTAATCTTACACCATTTAAAAATAGTGTTATATCTTTTTCGTTTAAAATAATATTTTTATTTTCTTTAAAAAAATCTTCAATAGAAATAATATTTAACCTTCCATTTTCAATATCTTTAACACTAACTGCATCTTCTATTTTAAAATCTCCAACTTGTAGTCTTCGTAATTCCTTCATATAACCTATTGTTTCAAGTTTTTCTGCAATATTTTCACATAATGTTCTTATATATGTTCCCTTTGAACAATTAACTATATATGTAATTTCTTTTTCTTCTATATTTATATTTTTTAGTTCTAAACTATATATATTAATTTTTCTTGGTTTTATATCAACATTTTTTCCGCATCTTGCATATTCATATAATTTTTTTCCATTTACTTTTATAGCAGAATACATTGGCGGAACTTGCTCTTGTTCTCCTATCATATTATTAAATACTTTTATTATATTTTCTTTTGTTAGTAAATCTTTATTTACATCTTTTTTTTCAATAATTTTGCCTTCAACATCTGCAGTATCTGTTTTTATTCCTAATTTAATAACCGCTTCATATTTTTTATCATGATTAATTAAATATTTAGATAATAATGTTCCTTTACCAATAAGCAATGGTAAAACACCAGTAGCATTAGGGTCTAATGTACCAGTGTGTCCAACTTTTTCATTTAAAATTTTTTTAACCTTGCAAACTACATCATTTGATGTAAATTCTTTTGGTTTATCTACAATAATTATTCCGTTCATTATTTCTCCATTTACATTATCTTGTTTCCTCTAAGATAATCGCATATATTCATTTTTTTAGAATTTTCTCCTTGTATTTCTAAAACTGATATTATTCCATCTTTTGCTTTTATATACATACCGTTTTTTTCATTTGCAATTAATACCTCTCCTAAATTTTTATTTATGGATATATTAAATTTATTTAAAAATTCATTATTTTCTATTACTTTAACTTTCCATATTTTATATTTTTTATTATTAATAAATGTATAAGCCCCTATAATAGGGTTTAAACCTCTTACTAGATTTTTTATTTCTACTGCCGTTTTTTCCTCCCAATTAATTTGAGCCATTTCTTTATTTAACATTGGAGCCATTGAATAATTTTCACCTTGTGGTATTTTTTTTGCTAAGCCTTTTTCTATTAATTCAATTGTTTTTACTAATAAATTTGCACCTATTTTAGAAAGTCGTTCCCATAGTTCTCCTGTTGTTTCTTCTTCTCCAATTTCTGTTTCTTCTTGTAAAATTATATCTCCTGTATCCATTCCTTCATTCATATACATTGTTGTAATTCCAGTTGTTTTATCTCCATTAATAACTGCCCATTGAATTGGTGCTGCCCCTCTATATTTAGGTAAAAGTGAGCCATGCACATTAATACAACCAAATTTTGGTATATCTAATAATTCTTTTGGTAATATTTTTCCATAAGCTACTACACATATTATATCTGGATTTAATTTTTTAACTTCATTTAAAAATTCTTCATTGTTTCTTATTTTTTCAGGTTGATATATTTTTAAATTTTTTTCTAATGCAAATTCTTTTACTGGTGTTGGTATCATTTTCATACCTCTGCCTTTTGGTTTATCTATATTTGTAACTACACCAATTATCTCATTATTTGTATTATATACTGCTTCTAATGATTCTTTTGCAAAATTTGGTGTTCCCATAAATAATATTCTTAACATATTTTTCTCCTATTTAGAATTATTTTTTATATCTTCTGGTGTGATGATTTCTAGTGTTCCCGGTAACATTTTATCAACAAATACTTCTCCATTTAGATGGTCTACTTCATGTGCAATTGCTTGTGCTAATAAATCTTTTGCAACTATTTTTATTTTTGCTCCTGTTTCGTCTAATGCTTCTACTGTAATTTCTTTTGGTCTTATAACTTTTGCATATTTATTTGGAAAACTTAAACAGCCTTCTTCTACTTCTTGTTCTCCTTTTTGTTTTGTTATTTTTGGGTTTATAAGTTTTAATGCTGGTCTTCCATCGTCAATATCTATTACACATATTTTTTTTAGTATTCCAACTTGTACTGCTGCTAGTCCTACTCCATTATATTTATACATTGTTTCTAGCATATCATTAATTAACTCTATTATTTTTTCATCAATAACTTCTACATCTTTTGATTTTTTCTTTAATATTTCGTCTCCTTCTTCCCTTATATTACGTATTGCCATTTTTATTTCCCCCTATATTTTTGAATTTACATCATATTATTTGGATTAACATCAATGCTAATTCTAACCTTTGTAGTATTTATATTATTTAAACTTGAATTTATAGTGTCTATAATATTATTATCTAATTTACATTTCATTATAATTCTCCATCTATATTTATTTTTTATTTTATCTATTGGTGCTGGTAATGGTTTATATATAGCGAAATTTTTTTTATATAGTTTTGCAATGTTACTATATATTAAATTAGATACATTTTTTATTTGATTTTCATTTGCTCCACTAATACCAATTACTATTATATCGCAAAATGGAGGATATTTCAATTGTTTTCTTAATACAATTTCTGCATTATAGAATTTTTCGTAGTCTTGTTCTTTTGAACATTCAATACAAAAGTTATCAGGATTATATGTTTGTATTATTACTTTTCCTTTATTTTTTTCTCGTCCTGCTCTACCTGCAACTTGTGTTAATAACTGAAATGTTCTTTCATTTGCTCGATAATCTTCTAAATATAAACTACTATCTGCTGCTATTACTCCAACTAATGTTACATTTGGGAAGTGATGTCCTTTAACTACCATTTGTGTTCCAATTAATATATCTATATTTTCATTTTTGAATGTATTTAAAATTTCTTCAACTGAGTTTTTCTTTGTAGTTGTGTCAACGTCCATTCTTATTGTTGTTGCAGTTGAAAATATTTTTTTAATTTCTTCTTCTAATTTTTGTGTTCCTGTTCCAAAGTATTTTACATTTTTGCTTTTACATTCTGGACATATTGTTATATTTTTTTGTTCATATCCGCAATAATGACATTTTAATTTGTTTTCTTTTGAATGATATGTTAATGTAATATTACAATTTTTACATTTTGCAATAAAACCACAGTCTCTACACATTACAAATGTTGAGTAACCTCTTCTATTTAAAAATAGTATTGTTTGCTTTTTTTCTTTTAAATTGTTTTCTATTTCTTCATATAGTTTTGTACTTATTATAGACCTATTTCCTTTTGCTAATTCTTCTCTTAAATCTACTATTTCAATATTTGGTAATTGTGCATTATTTGCCCTTTTTGATAATTCTAGTATTTCAATTTGTTTATTTTTTGCTTTAAAATATGTAGTTGTATCTGGTGTTGCACTGCCTAGTATAAGAGGTACATTATTTTGTTTTGCCATATATTTTGCAATGTCTTTTGCATTGAATCTTGGATTACTATCAGATTTATATGATGAGTCATGTTCTTCATCTATTATTATTATTCCTAAGTTTTTTACTGGTGCAAATATTGCAGACCTTGCTCCTATAATTATTTTAGCTTGTCCATTATTTATTTTTTGCCATTGGTCATATCTTTCTCCAACAGATAATTTACTATGTATAATTGCTATTTCTTCACTTCCAAATCTTGAAACAAATCTGTCTACTGTTTGTGGTGTTAAAGATATTTCTGGTACAAGCATTATTGATGTTTTTTTATTTTTTAATACTTCTTCTATTAATTGTAAATATACTTCTGTTTTTCCTGAGCCTGTAACTCCATATAGTAAAAATTCTTTATATTCATTTTCTTTTATGGATTTATTAACTGTTTCAAATGCTAATTGTTGTTCTTCATTTAGTTTTAATTTTGATGTTTTTTCTACTTTTTTATTTATGAGTGGATTTCTTTCTATTTGTTTTTCTACTATTTCTACATATCCATTTTTTTCTAATGTTTTTATTATTGCTCTTGATGTATCTATAAACATTTCTATATCTGTAATAAATGAGCCATTGTTATCTATTAAGAAATTTAATGTTTTAATTTGTTTTTCTGATTTTATCTTTTTTTCTTCTATATCTAATAAAATTTCGTCTTCTTCTTTTTTTAAATATACACATTCTTGAGATTTTTCTGTAACTCTTTTAGAAAATTCTTTTGTTGCATTTCCCGGCGGTAACATTAAATGTATACAGTCTGATATATTACAAAAATATCTTCTTGCCATTATTTTTGCAAGTTCTATATTTTCTTTATTTAATTTAAAACCTTCTTGAATTTTTGCAATATCTTTTAGTTCAAAATCTGATTTTTCTTTAAAACCAACTACAAAACCTTCTTCAAAAGTTTTTTTTCTTCCAAATGGAACAAGTACTCTATCTCCAATAGCAATAATGCCAACATATTCTGTTGGCACATTATAATCAAATATATGGTTAATATCTTTTACATTACTATTTATTATAATTTCTGCTATCATTTTTTACTTCATTTCCTTTCAAAGAACAGTTTTCTTGCTCTTTTAAAGTCTCATAATATCTTTATATGTTACAAAAATTGTTAATGCTATCATTAATGCAAATCCTGCCATTTGTATTTGTAATTCTACATTTTCTTTTAATGGCTTTTTTCTAATTGCTTCTATTAGTAATAATAATATTTTTCCTCCGTCTAATGGCGGTATTGGTAAAAGGTTTGTTACTCCTAATGAAACTGATATTACTGCTAATAGGTATATATAATTTATTATTCCATTAGTTTTTACTACAATTTCAGATATTCCTACTATTCCCATTAATTGTTCTTCTTTGAATGCTGTTCCATTTACTAACATTTTTAAACTGTCTATCATAGATACTGCAAAGAATTTTAATGCTTCTATTGCATTTTGAATGTCTGTATAACTTGCTATTATTATAAAATATACTAATAATCCAAATATTATATTTACCATTCCACCTGCAAGTACTATTGCTATTCTTTTTGGTATACTTGCTTTTGAAAAAGAGCCTTCAACATCTGAATGTTCTTCTTCACCTTCCATACTTACAAAACCACCTAATGGTATTGCTCTTAATACATATTTAGTTTCTTTTCCTTGTTTTTTTAATAGTACTGGTCCAAATCCTATTGCAAATTCATTTACTTTTACTTTACATAGTTTTGCAACAAGAAAGTGTCCTCCTTCATGTATTATTATTAAAAAACCTAATAAAAATGCTATTTTAATTAAGTTTATTGTTGCTGATATCAACTAAAATTACCTCCAAAATTCTAAATAAGTGTTATTAATAAGTATGCAAATGGTGCTATAAAAATAACACTATCTATTCTATCTAACATTCCACCATGACCTGGTATTAAATTACCATAATCTTTAATATCTACATATCTTTTTATACATGATGCTGAAAAGTCTCCTATTTGGCTTATTATGCTTAATATAAATGCAATTAATGTTATACTTATGTATGATATATTCATTCCCATATAAGTATTAACAATATATGTATATATTAAACTTAATATTATTGCTCCTATTATTCCGCTTATACAGCCTTCAATAGATTTTTTAGGGCTAACTTCACTAAATTTATGTTTTCCTAATCTTTTTCCTACTAGATATGCAAATGTATCTGTTCCCCATGCTATAATAAATACATATAATATGTTTATTTTTCCGTTATTCATTCCATATATAATTGGTAAAAATAGTATAAATACTGCTACATAAAATATTCCAAAAAGTGTAACCATTATATCATATAATGTTATTTTCATATTGGTTGCTATTATATGTAAAAATAATATTATAAGTATTGTTGGAATTGACATGGCTATTATGTTCATAATATATTCACTTGGTATTAAATGTATAAATGACATTAAAATTGCGGTAACATATCCTAACCATTTTATTGGTTTTGCTTTATCTTTAAAAGCATTAAAATACTCATATAAACTTATTATTGTTACTATTGAAAATAGTATATCTATTATATATTTATTTCCAAAAATAAATAATAAAATAACTATTGGTAATCCTATAATTGTTGTTGCAACTCTTTTAAAATTCATACTATATCCTTTCATTTTTTTCCTATTTTGCACCAAATTTTCTATTTCTTTTATTATATTCCATTATTGCATTATCTAAATCTTCAGGAGTAAAATCAGGCCATAATTTATCTATAAATAAGAATTCTGAGTAAACAAGTTGCCATGGTAAAAAGTTACTTAATCTCATTTCTCCACTTGTTCTTATTAATAAATCTGGGTCTGGCATTCCTTTTGTATATAAGTTATCTGATATTAATTGTTCATTTATATCTTCTACTTTTATTTTATTTTCTTTTACATCTTTTGCTATATTTGTTACTGCCTTAACTATTTCGTCTCTTCCACCATAATTTATTGCAATATTAAATGTTATTCCTGTGTTATTTTTTGTTTTTTCCATTGCATTATGTATGCTTTTTTGTAATCTCTTATTTAATTTTTCAATGTCGCCTATTATATTTATTTTTACATTTTCTGTATCTACTCTTTTTGCAAAATCATCTAAGTATGTTTGTAACAATAGCATTAATGCTCCTACTTCTTCTTCTGACCTTTTCCAATTTTCTGTTGAAAATGCGTAAGCAGTTATGTATTTTAGGCCTATTTTATTTCCATATTTTACTATATTTTCTAGTGTATTTGCTCCTTCTTTATGTCCTATCTTTTTATCTAAATTTCTTTGTTTTGCCCATCTTCTATTACCATCCATTATTATTGCAATATGTTTTATATCACTTATCTCACTTAGATTTTCCATATAATCACCTTTATATACTCATTATTTCTTTTTCTTTATCTGCAAGTATTTTATCTATTTCTTCTATTTTTTTATCTGTTAATTTTTGAATTTTATCTTCTGCATCTCTTAACTCGTCTTCTGTAATTAGGCTTTCTTTTTGCATTGCTTTTGCTTCGTCTATTCCGTCTCTTCTTATAGAACGAATTGCAACCTTAGATTCTTCTGCAGTTTTTCTTATTTCTTTAACTATTTCTTTTCTTCTTTCTTCATTTAGTTCTGGAAATGCTAAACGTATTACTTTTCCATCATTGTTTGGATTTATTCCTATATCTGATTTTAATATTTCTTTTTCAATTTCTTTTAATATACTTGCATCCCATGGTTGTATAACTATTAATCTTGCTTCTGGAACTGATATTCCTGCTACTTGATTTATTGGTGTTGGTACTCCATAGTAATCAATTTTTATTTTATTTAATATTGCAGGATTTGCTCTACCTGCTCTAATTTCTGAAAAATTTTCTTGTAATACACTTATTGTTTTATTCATTTTTATTTCTATTTCATTATAATCCATTTTATTCTAATTTCCTTTCATTTTTTATTTATTTTATTCTTTTACAATTGTTCCTATTCTTTCACCATCAATTATTTTAACTATATTTTCTGGTTTATATATATCAAATACAACTAATGGTATATTGTTATCCCTACATAATGAAGTTGCAGTTGAATCCATTACTTTTAAATCTTGATTTAATATATCTAAATATGTTATCTCGTCATATTTTACTGCGTTTTTATCTACTTTTGGGTCTGCTGAATATACTCCATCTATTGTTTTTGCAACTAATATAACATCTGCATCTATTTCTGCTGCTCTTAATGCGGCACAAGTATCTGTTGTAAAGAATGGACTTCCTGTTCCTCCTGAAAATATGACTACTCTGCCTTTTTCTAAATGTTTTACTGCTTTTCTTTTTATAAATGGCTCTGCAACTTCTCTCATTTCAATTGCAGTTTGAACTCTTGTGTATAAACCTTTTGCTTCTAATGTATCTTGTAAAGCAAGACCGTTCATTATGGTTGCTAACATTCCCATATAGTCTGATGTTGTTCTTTCCATTTGATGTCCATATCTACCTCTCCAAAAGTTTCCTCCTCCAACTACTATTGCAACTTGTACTCCTTTTTCTACTATTGTTTTAATTTGGTCACATATTTTACTTATGGTTTCTGCATCAATTCCATTTTTCTTATCTCCTGCTAATGCTTCTCCACTTAATTTTAGCAATACTCTTTTATATGCTAATTCACTCAATTTTACACACTCCCCTTAAAAATATTTTTTTTATTTTATCATAATAAGTTTTAGTTTTCAATATTATTAGTTACATTTTTTCAGGTGCTTTAAATCCTAATAAATCTATACCATTTTCAAAAATCTTTTTCATTAATGTTAATAATACTATGTTTGAATTTAATCTTTTGTTATCTCCTTGTAGTATTTTAACTTTTTGATAATAACTATTGAATATATCTGCTAGTTCATAAAGGTATGTACATATTTTTGATGGTGAGTTTTCTATATAACTTTCTTCTAATGTTTGATTGTATTTTGCTATTTTTAGTAAAAGTTGTTTTTCTATATCTTCCTCTGGAGGTAATATTTTATTTTCTTTTATACTATTATTTTCAAAAAATTTTTTTAGTATTGATTTTATTCTTACTAATGTATATAAAATATATGGTCCTGTTTTTCCTTCAAATGCAGTAAATTTGTCTGTATCAAATATATAGTCTTTTGAAATTTGATTTGATAAATCTGCATATTTTAATGCTGCAAGTCCAACTATTTTAGATATTTCTTTCTTTTCAGTTTCTTCTATTTCTTTTGTTTGACTCATTTTTTCATATACTTTGTTATTTATTTCATCTATTAAATATTCTAGTCGCATTACTCCACCATTTCTTGTTTTAAATGGTTTTCCGTCTGCTCCGTTCATAGTTCCAAAACCTAAAAATGTAAGTTTTACATCTTTATCAACAATTTCTGATTTTCTTGCACATCTAAATACTTGTATAAAGTGTAATTCTTGTCTTTTATCTACAACATATATTATTTCATTTGGTTTAAAATCTATTTGTCTTTGCATAATTGTTGCTAAATCTGTTGTTTGGTAGCAAGATACTCCACCAGATTTTAATACCATGCAAGGATTTATTTCTGTTGTATCTGTTGGTTCTTGAACATCTACAACCATTGCTCCATCACTTTCATATATTATGCCCAAGTTTTGCATTTTTTCTACCATTGGTTTTACATATTTTTGTGAATCACTTTCTCCTAACCATAGGTCAAAATCTACATCTAGTTTTTTATAGTTTTCTTTTAAATCTTTTACAGATATTTCTACTATTTTTTGCCATAGTTCATAATATCCCTTTTTCTTTTCTTGTAAATATCCTGTGTTTTTTCTTGCATTTTCTTTAAATTCATTTGCTTTTTCCTTTTCTTCTTCTGTTGCATCTTCTGCTACTTTTGTTTTATTACTTGCACATGGATATATTTCTTCTAAGTCTTTTACTGTAAATAATTCTTCTTTTGGGTATTCTCCATTAAAGTTCTCGTCAAAGTACACCCATTCTGGATGTCTGTATTTTAATTCTTCGATTACTAGCCCCATTTGAAGTCCCCAATCTCCTAAGTGAACATCTCCTATTACTTTGTTTTCAAAAAATTTGTGTATTCTTTTTATGCTTTCTCCTATTATTGCTGGTCTTAAATGTCCTACATGTAATGGTTTTGCAATGTTTGGTCCTCCATAATCTATTACTACTGTTTTTTCTTGTTCCATTTTGCAACCAAATTTTTCTTCTTCAACTATTTCGTTGCAATAGTTTGTAAGAAATTCTTTGGATACATTTATATTTATGAATCCAGGTTTTATTACTTCTATTTTTTCAAATATTTTATTGTTTTTGCATTTTTCTACTACTTCTTCTGCTATTATATATGGTGCTTTTTTGTATTTTTTTGCTGCAGATAGTGCTCCATCGCATTGAAATTCGCATAAGTCTGGTCTATTTGAGTTTATTACTTTTCCATATTCTTCTTCGTATTCACTTTCTTTAAATGCTTTTTCTATTATTTCTTGTAGTTGTGTTATAAGTGTTTTCAAATTTATTCCTCCTTTTTTGCACATTTTGCGCACATCGGGGACGCGCACACATCGGGCGCACATTGGGGACGTGTGCACATTGGGGACGTAAAAAATGTGCATTATTTTTTATGTATTATCCTTGATATTTTATATCTACTTATTCCCAATAGTTCACTTACTTTATTTATTGGTATTTTTTGTTCTATTACTAATTTGAATATTGTTTTTTTTAATTTCTCTTTGTTCAAAATTATTTCTTTAATATTAATTTTACTCAAATCTTTATATTCTTTCTCATAACTTACATTTTCTACATAATCTTTGAATTTAACTTTATTTTTATGTATTTCTTTATAAATATCTATATATTCTCTCGTGCTTCCAAATACTAATTTTATCGTATCTCTTGTTGCTATTCCATTCATATTTATATAATCTTTATAACTTGAATATTTATATTTTTCAACTGAATCAACTATATTTGCTTTTACTGGATTATTATGTATGTATGCAATACAATTCCATAAATACCTTTGCTCGTATATTGGCTCACTTTCATATCTATTTCTAAAAACAAATCCTACTCTATTTTCTTCTTTATTATAGTATCTAGCATAAGATGTATTTATACTTTTCATGTATGCTGACATCATTTCTATATTTTCTGTATGTAAAAGAAGATGAGCATGATTATTCATAATACAATATGCAATTATTCTTACATCATATTTCTGCAAATTACTTATTAATAAATTCTTATATTTTTCAATATACTCATTTTTACTAAAAACGTACTCTTTATTTATGCCTTGTACTATTATGTGAAAAAAAGTTGTATTTAAATTTTTTCTTGCTATTCGGGACATTATATCACTTCTCCTTTTTATTAATATGCCCCCAATAAAGAAAAATTCTTATGTTATCTATTTTAACATAAGAATTTATACTTTTGCAATACTTATTTCCTATTTTTCACATTTTCTTTCCGCACATTTTTTACGTCCCCAATGTGCGGTGCGCGTCCCCAATGTACGAAAATATTTTTCCACATCTTCATCAGTCATATCAGTATATGTATCTAATATTCCTTTTTTTATAACATCACAATATTCTTTACTTGGAAGTTCTAGATCTTCTCGTTTATGAGATGCTGTAAATGTAAATATTGGCAAGTTTTCATAATCACCGACATATATAATTGCATCGTATGATTTTGAACCATTTTCTTGTTTTAAAATTTCTTTAAATTGATTCATTTTTAGTTTATATATTTTACCATAACTTTTTCCTACATTCTCATAATCTAAAAATGCAACTCCTCCATTCCATCTATTACTGTGCTTTGCAAAATAGATAGGACAATTAAAAATATATGGTTTTGCCTCTACTGGTTTAGATTTATCAACACACCCATCTACATGTCCAAATTTACCATTTTTATCGCCATTTATATAAATCATTAATCTATCTATATTGATATTAGATCCATAACACGCATACCAAACATAATCATCTTCTTTATATTTATCTATATATTCACTACTTATCTTTTTCATTTTAAATAACTCCCATTTTCTTTTTCTATATTATCGCTAATCGCTATGTATCTATCGTTCCATAATTCACATTTTTCATTTGTTAAACTTTTTGAAAATATTAAAGATTTACTTAGATATGAATCATGATATTTTTCATTTTTATTTTTATATTTTTCACAAATCATTCCAAATTTTTTATAAACAGATATAGCACTTTTATTTTCTTCCTCAGTATATAATCTTATGTTTTTATATCCCTTTTGTTTAGATATCCTTTCAAAATCTTCTAATATTTTTATTCCATACCCTTTATTTCTTTCTTTTTCTATTACTCCATACCATCCTAACCAAGCATCTTCTGGATATTCTAAAATAGAATATAAGCCACTTATTCCAATTAGTTTATTTTTGTCATATACCAACCAATAAATAAGTTCTTTTCTATACGGTATTTTGTTTATAAATTCATAATAATTATATGATGCATCTTCATTTGGGAAAATTTCATTTTGAATTTTAATCGCTATATCAATATTTTCTTTATTTAATTCTATATATCTTAAACCATTTTGTAATAAGTTTAATTTATAATATATATCATACCAAGAATATGCTCTATATATATTTATTCCTATACAATTTTCATTATATCCAGCATTAAAACATATAACTGGTATAGTTGTTGATATCTTTAAAATATTTTTAGGTTTATCTTCTATCATAATATCAATATTATTTTTTATACAAACATCTAGTTTATCAGAATTAGAAAATATTAATTTATCATATACTATATTGTATTTTTTTAACCAATTTTTAACTATAGTTTCCATTTGCTCTTTATCTAAATTTTCTACATATGATAAATCACTACTTCTGTTTGTTATAATATATATTTCATTATTTTCATTTCTTAATTTTTTAATAACTTCAGATGCAAATTTTCTAGGTGGTTCTTTTATATACTTGTATATTGCTTTATTCCATAAAAAAGAATCTTCTTCATCAGTTCCCTCAAAAATCTGATAAGAACCATATCCTTTTGGATTTTTAATATGTTTATTATAACTTTCTAAATAATATTTACTAAGATAATCTAGTTCCCATTGCTCAATATCTGTTAAAACTCCATCTATATCTATTCCTATTCTCATTTTTATACTCCATATTTTTATTTTATAAAAATAATATTATCATAAAAAGTATATATTTTCAACAAATCAAAACTAAAAAATACCATTCTTTTTTAGAATGATATTTTTCTATCCGTTCTATTAGTTCAAACAGATTTTTTACGTTATGTTCCTAACGTGTTAGTCCCTAATGTACACATGGTGCAGAAGATAATTTAATTAGAAATTTTGAAAAAGAAACTCATACAATTGCAATTTGCATAAAAAAGTTGTATAATATTGTTATTAATTTTTATCTAGTCAAAGTGCTAGTGATTCACTTGTGGGACTGGATAGTTCGTGTTTCAGCATAAGTGGATATAACTTTATAGGAGTTAGGGTATAGTTAGCACTCTAACAAAGTCAAAGCAAGTTGTATAAAAAATATACTTGCGTAACCAATAATTTGGAGGGCTAAATTATGGCAAAATATGTATCCAAAGAAGTAGCAGAGAAATACATTGATGGATATTTCAAAAGAAAGTATCCCATTAATGAATCTGACCAACCTAACTTTTGGGACGCTGTCAAGGAACTTGTAACCAACATAAATGCAGATGTTTCTAAACTTATTGACGAAAATAACCCTTTATGCGTTCCAGTTGGTGAATATAGCATAGTGCATATAAGTCAGTATGGAAAAGATATAAGAACTGTAACTGACTTTGCCAAAAGAATTGCACAACAGATAATTGAATCGGAGAGTAAGCCTGTAAGTCCAGCAGAAGTTTTTCTTATGGAGAAAAGAATTGAGGCTCTCGAAGAAAGTATATCGAGCTGTAAGACATTAACAGCTATTTATTACTAATCTAAATATTTACGCAAGCCTTCGACTGAAACCGAAGGCTTGTATCTTTTTTTATTTTATTTACTTTATCTTTTGCCTCTTTTTTTCCATTGTTCAAACTTTTTTTTGAATTCTCCTTTTTCTTACTATGCCCTAAATAAAAAAAAATTCTTATGTTATCTATTTTAACATAAGAATTTATACTTTTGTAACACTTATTTCCTATTTTTTACATTTCTTGCACATTTTTTACGTCCCCAATGTGCGCGTCCCCAACGTACACTTTCGCGATTTGGTGCCGGTGATGGGACTCGAACCCATACACCATTGCTGATAACAGATTTTGAGTCTGCCCCGTCTACCAATTCCAGCACACCGGCATATTACTAAATTATATATTAACATATTTATAGAACTTTGTAAAGAAATATATCTATTATTTACAAAGTTCTATTTATTTCTTATTATTACTTTACTTCTTCTACGTCATATTCATAAACACATATAATTTTTGTATCAATGTTTATATCGTCTTTACTATAATTTATTCTAAATAACTTCTGTCTTTTTAATTCAAAGCAAAATTGATTCATATCAATTAAAATTTCGTCTGATACTCCCATTCCTAATGGTAATGTTTTATTAAAATTATCATAAAAAATTATATTTGAAAATGCAATTACTGGCATATTTTCTTTTAAATTTATTCTATATAAATTTATTTTATCTAATTCTTTACATTTATTTAAAGCATTTTCTGGATTTATATTAAATACACCAAATTCTTTTCCATTAATGCTTCCATCAGATGCCATATAGATATGCATATCTGCATCTAATTTTATTTTATTATAACTTTCATTTAGATTTTTTAATGCACTTATTAATTTATTTTGATATTCTTGGACAGTTGTATTTTTTGTTATGTCTAATATTTTAAATTTATTTTTCTTTGTTTCTCTATGTTTTTTATTATTTAAAACACTTATTTTTGTTTTGTCCTCAACTATTCCACCAAAGATATCAAATTCTTCTTTTTGAAATAGCATTTCTTCTCTTTCTGCTTCATCTTTTAATTGTTCTAAACTTTTTTCTAAGTCATTTTTATTATCTAATTTTATTGAATTTATATCTTTTAAAATATTATCAAAATGCATTAAATATATAGAATCACATTCTTGTTTTTCAAAATTATTCCTTTGAATTTTATCAATAGCATTTGCAAAATCTTCAAAATCTTCTTCATAATCGAATGTTTTATGTAAGTTTACTAAATTTTGTGTATTACTATTTTCAATTCCTTCATTTAATGCTAATACATTATCTTTATTTGCAAATTTCCAAAATTCAAAAATGCTTTTTTTATGACTTTCAATTTCCTTTATGTATGTATCTGCATTTGCTATTTTTGTATCCATTAATTCTATTTTTCTTTTTAACGCATTAATATCTAGTTTCATATTTTTTACTAATGTATCTATTTTATCAAGGTTTTTACTTAATTTTAATAAATCATCTATTGTATAATATTCTTTAATTTCTTCGTCTTCTTCTATTTCGTTATTTTCTTGTTCTTCTTTTTTAGTTACTTCTGCTACAACTTCGTTTTCTTTTTTATTTTTCTTCTTGCCTTTAAAGAAATATCTAACTTTTCCTAAAAATGATTTTTTACATTCTAAAAATGTAGCTATTTGTTTTTCTTTATATATGTATTCTTTATCTTTTTTATTAGATAATATTTTTAGTACTTCTAGTTCTTCTTTTAGGCTTTTTTCTTCAATTTTTAAATTTTTTATTGTTTCAAGTGACGCTTTATATTCTTCTTGTATAAAACTAGATAAATTATCATAATTTATTATTTTGTTTTTATATAGAAAGTCTAAATCTCCTTTTGAAGATATTTGAACATCAAATTTATAGTTATGTGGTAATTCGGTTTGCAATATAAATAATGCTTTTATTAGTTTATAGAATTTTGCTATATCTTCTTTATTATCTAATTTTATTTTATAAAAACTTTGTATTTTTTCATAAACAAAGGTATTTCCTACTATTTGTATTGTTATATCGTTATTTTCATCATGCACTTCATATATATTTGGCCAGTCTTTTGTAAATAGCCATAAGTATTTTTCTATGTCTTGTACTTCTTCTTTATTTAGATATTCTCTTGAATATTCTAAGTTTGATATTGGAACAAAAATTTCTTCTTCCTTTTTCTTTTTTGAATTTTCAAGTTGCTTTTTTAAAATATAGAAAAATGTTGAACTGTCTTGTTCTTTTGTAGGAACAAGCATAAAGTATATGCCTGTTGCCTCTGAATAATATATTTGCCACAAATAATTATCACTATATTTTATTTTAAATGGTATGTTTTTTTCATATCTTTTTTGTTCCTGTTCGATGTTTTCTATTTCTTGTATATTCATATCATTTAACATTTTTAAAAATGTTGTATGATTTAAAACATTTTCTTCATTGTCTGGTACTAAATAATTATATATAGGACTAGATTTAGAATATTTTTCATATAAAGTATCCATTCTGTTCGTTGGTGTTAATAATATTTGAATTTTGTTTATTGGAACATATTTATATACTTTATATAAATTTTCTTCATAATTTCTACTTGGCTTAAAATCTAAATACTCATATTCTTTAAATTCTTTTGGTATTTTATCTAAATTTAGCCCTAAAAAATCTAATTTATGTTTTATGTCTCCTAAATTTTCATTTGTATTTTTAGGCAATTAAATTACCCCTTTCTATCATAAAATTCTTTATAACCTCTGTATGCACAATAAACATCAAATTTACTTGTAACTTCATAAGGTGCGTGCATTGATAATACTGGAACACCGCAATCTATTACATCTACACCTTTATTTGCTAGAATGTAGGCTATTGTGCCTCCTCCTCCAACATCTACTTTTCCTAATTCTGATAATTGGTATGGTACACCTGCTTTTTCAAAAATACCTCTTATTTCTGCTACATATTCTGCATTTGCATCTGATGCTCCTGATTTTCCTCTTGAACCTGTGTATTTATTTAATCCTATACCATAACCTAATTTTCCTGCATTTAATTTGTCTGATACATTTGCATATATTGGGTCAAATCCTGCATCTACGTCTGCTGAAAGCATTTTTGAATTGCAAAATACTTTATCTAATAAATTTGGTCTATTTTCACCAGATTTATTTAATAATTCTGAAATAAATGTATCAAATACATGTGATTCCATTCCTGTATTTCCCATACTTCCTATTTCTTCTTTATCTGATAATATACATACTGCAGTTTTATTTGGTTTTTCAACATTTAATATTGCTCTTAAAGATGTATAAGCACATACTTTATCGTCTTGACCATAACCTGCTATCATACTTCTATCAAATCCTAAACTTCTTGCTTTAAATGCAGGAATTAATTCTAATTCTGAACTTAAAAAGTCTTTTTCTGTTATTCCGTATTTATCGTTTAGAATTTTCATTATATTTAATTTTACTCTTTCACTTCCGTCTTTATCTTCATAAGGCATACTTCCTATAAGTAAATTTAGGTCTTCTCCTGAAATTCCTTCTTTTAATTTTTTCTCCATTTGTTCCATTGCTAAATGTGGTAATAGGTCTGTTATTGTAAATATTGGGTCATTTTCGTCTTCTCCTATGTTTACATTTATTTTTTTACCATCTGCTTGAACTATAACTCCATGTATTGCAAGTGGAATTGTTGTCCATTGATATTTTTTTATTCCTCCATAATAGTGTGTTTTGAAATATGCAAATTCAGAGTCTTCATATAATGGATTTGGTTTTAAATCTAGTCTTGGTGAATCTACGTGTGCACCTACTATGTTTATACCATTTTCAAATTTTTCTTTTCCTATTACTGCAATGTACATTGATTTATCTCTGTTTATATAAAAAACTTTATCTCCTGCATAAAGATTTTCTGTTTCATTTAAGTCTTTAAAATTATTTTTTAATAATATATCTTTTGCAGTTTGTATTAATTCTCTTTCTGTTTTTGATTGATTTAAAAAGTATATATATTCGTCTGCAAATTTAAAAATTTCTCCTTTTTGTTCGTCTGTTGTGCTATCCCACCCATTTTTCTTGTTATTAAATAATGTTTCTTTTAATTCTTTTCCGTTCATAAAATTCCCTCTTTCCTTTTTTTATTTTATTTTATATTTTTTTTGAAAATTTATACATTAAATCTAAATAATACTATATCTCCATCTTGCATAATGTAGTCTTTTCCTTCTGAGCGAATTAAGCCTTTTTCTTTTGCTGCAAGCATTGAGCCTTCTCTTACTAAATCATCATAAGATACTACTTCTGCGCGTATAAAGCCTCTTTGAATATCTGAATGTATTTTTCCTGCTGCATCTGGTGCTTTTGTTCCTTTTTTTATTGTCCATGCTCTTACTTCTGGTTCTCCTGCTGTTAAAAATGACATTAATCCTAATAAATCATAACTTGCTTTTACTACTCTATCTAATCCAGATTCTTTTATTCCTAATGCTTCTAACATTTCTTTTTTATCTTTTTCGTCTAAACTTGCTAATTCTTCTTCTATTTTTACACATAGTGGTATTGTTAATGCTCCTTCTTTTTTTGCATATTCTGTAACTTTTTTTACATTTTCGTCATTTTCTGCATTTGCTAATTGTTCTTCTGATACATTTGCAATATATAATACTGGTTTCATTGTTAATAAATATGTATCTTTTATTATTTCTTTTTCTTCTTCATTTAATTGTGTAGTTCTTGCACATTTTCCTTCTTCTAATACTTTTTTTACTTTTTCTAATACATCTATTTCTGCTTGATATTTTTTATCTGCTTTTAACATTTTTCTTGATTTTTCTAATCTTTTTTCTATTATTTCTAAATCTGATAATATTAATTCTAAGTTTATTGTTTCTATATCTCTAATTGGGTCTATACTTCCATCTACGTGAACAATATTAGAATCTTCAAAGCATCTAACTATATGTGCAATACTGTCTACTTCTCTTATATGTGATAAAAATTTATTTCCTAATCCTTCTCCTTTACTTGCTCCTTTTACTAAACCTGCTATATCTACAAATTCTATTATTGCGTGTGTTGTTTTTTCTGGATTATACATTTTTGTTAATACATCTAATCTTTCGTCTGGAACAGGTACTACACCTACATTTGGTTCTATTGTACAGAATGGATAATTTGCACATTCTGCTCCTGCATTTGTTATTGCATTAAACATTGTACTTTTTCCTACGTTAGGAAGTCCTACTATACCTATTTTCATTTTTTCCTCCACTTATGTTTTGTTTTCTTGTTAATTTTATCATATTTTTGTTAAGTGTCAAGTGAATTTTTTTGATTTATATATTTTTTTATACAAATAAAAAAATACATACAGTTATTATTTATTTGTATGTATTTTTATTTATTTTTTTCTTATTTATTGCCAACTTAATATTGGGTAGCCTTCATTTATTGCTGCTTTTCCTTCTTTATCTTCTTTCCAGTTGTTTTCTCCGTTATTTAATGTTTTCACAAATTCTGTATTATTTTTCATATCTGTTTCTGATTTTTCCTCTGCTTGTCCTATTTCATCTTCTATTTCTTTTATTCCACTAGATGCTGTACCTTCTAAATAATAACAATTTGTTGTTTTTCCTTTTCCATTTACATTATCTATTATTCCACTACCTGATTCATTTGTATCAGTTCTGGTTACTGTTCCTGTATTATAACAATTTTCTATGGTACCCCTCTGTCCTATACGCACTAATATTCCTCCTGCACCAGTTTTACCTTTAATATCTCCTGTATTATATGAATTTCTTACTGTTCCTCCATTATTGTTCTCGCATGCTGTTGTTATTCCTGCTGCATATTTTTCTTCTGATGTTATATTTCCACTATTATAACATAATTCTATTACATAACCAGTTCCTGATATTCCTCCTATATATGCATTTGTACCTTTTATATCTCCTTCATTATAGCATGCTCTTATTGTACACTTATACCATACAAATCCAACTATTCCTGCTACGTAATCTGTTCCATTTATATCTCCTATATTATAACACTTTTCTATTAATGCATTTTCAGGCGTTTTTTCTTCTCCTACTATTCCTCCTACGTCACTTCCTTCTCCTGTTATTATTCCTTCATTGTAACAATTTGTTATTGTTATTTCTTTATTAGGAGTTTCTTCTCCTCCATTTGTTGTTCCTACTATTCCTCCTAATCCAGACCATTCAGCAGTAGCATTTAACTTTCTTTTATTTGAACAATTACTTATAATTACATTACCATTTTTTATTTGACCTGTTATTCCTCCTATTACATTTTTTCCTGTTATTTTACATAAATTATTACAATTATTTATTTTTGATTTTCCAATTGTTAGACCTGTTATTCCACCTAAACCACCCTTTCCTATAATGCTACCTGATACTGTTAAATTTTCTATTGTTGAGTCCTCTATTACTCCAAAAAATCCTTGATAATCTTTATCAGATTCATTTATATATATTCCACTTATTGTATGTCCATTTCCATTAAATGTTCCTGTAAATGGTTCGTCTATCGTTCCTATTGGTGTCCATTGTTCTGCGTCTGCATTAAAACTATATGTTATACCTTTTTCTTCTTTATCTTTTTCTTCTGACCATTTTCCCGGATTTAAATCTATATCTGCCATTAATACATAATTTGCATTCATTGAAAACTCAAATTCTGTATTTTCTTGTTCAATATTTACTTTTCCTCCTTTGCCGACTTGTTTTAATTGTTCAGCAGTATATATTGGCACTACATTACTATAACTATGCATATATCCGCTTAAACTTTTCAATGCTTCTTCTTCCCTTTGTTGCTCATAAGCATATTGGTCTACTGCTTTTTGTGAATTATCAATTATTCCTGTATGTAACACTATACTTATTGTCACTCCTGCTAATATTAACAATACTATTATTGTTATTACTAACGCAATTAAGGTTATACCTCTTTCTTTTAAAATTTTTTCTTTCATTTTTTTTAATACCTCCTTAAATTTTTTTATTTTTTAACGTTTAGTAATTAAAATATCAAAAAGTAAATTGAAGCGTTGGAAACATCACAAGTTAGAATTTGTTATTGAATTTAATGAGGGATGTTCGATGGCTTGTAAATTTTTTTAAAAAATTTACAAGAGCAGCGAAAGAGGCTCATTAAATTTAATTACAAATTATTACGTAGTTATGTTGAGAAGCAAAATGCACTTT
>CANRES010000014.1 GCA_947629625.1 uncultured Clostridia bacterium
AAAACACATTAGAGTAAATGATACACACGAAGCAATTATTGATAAAGATGTATTTGAAAAAGTGCAAATAATACATAGAGAAAGAGCAAAAAAAGTCGTAAAACAATATGATTATTTACTTAGAGGATTGATTTATTGTAAACATTGCCGGTTGGCAAATGCAAATTGTATTAAAGGTAAATCACAAAAACAATCGACCTAAAATTCCATATATTGTAGATACAGGCTATAAAAAAAGAGGCTGTTATACAAGAAATTTAAATTACTATAAATTTGAAGAACAAATAATAGAAGTCATCAAAAAAGTTTGCAAAATTTATGCCAATAAATCAATGCTAGAAGAAACATACAAAAAAGTAGCAAATAAAACGATAGATTTATTGTCATCAGTAAAAAAGCAAATAGAAACTATAGAAACTAAAATCATAGAAAACAACAGAATAATGGATGAATTATATGAAGATAAATTAAAACGGAATATTAACAGAGTCTGATTTTATAAGAATATCTCAAAAATATATTAAAGAAAGAGAAGAATTAAATATAAAAAAGTCTGAATTAATGGATAATTTTCAAGCTTTACAAGGACAGCAATTAAATAAAAGTAAAAATAATGATGATAAAATGAATAAGTTAATAAATGAATTTTTAGAAATGAAAGAAATAGATAAATCATATCTATATAGACTTGTTGATAAAATTGAAATTGATAAAGACAAAAATGTATTTATTACATTTAATTTTGCACCATTAAATACAATTAGTGAAAATATAGATGACTTTACTCCTATTGAACAGATTTTAGATAATAAAGAAAATGTAGTTTAACCTACATTAATTTTAAAAATAGAGGTGGAAGTTAATCAAACTTTCACCCCTAATATTTGCCTTCCAACCATCAGGAAACGGAATATCAGGAAAACCATCAGCAATTTTTTTAGCATTCAAAAAAGCAAAACTATTAGTATCAATTGCACCAGTAACAAGATTAACACCATCAGGATTAACCATAGGAACAATAAAAATAGAAGAACTTTTAAAAATAGAACTAGCATCATAACCAAAAATAGAAGAATTATTAACATAAGCTCTACAAAAATCCTCAACAAACTTCATAACAAGAGGAGAACAAATCCACTCATTAGCATGAAAAGAACAAGCATAAAAAACATGTTTTTGACCATTACCAATTCGAATATAAGGAATTTTTTTACCCAATACACTATTACCAATACTACCAATATCTAAAAAAGGAAAAGCCATTTTCAAATTATTAATATCATTCATTAAAACATCATAAGAATAACTAACATTAGTAGAAACCAAACTAGAATTCATTTACAAAAACCCCCATTCAAATTTGAATTATAATAAAAACAAGTTTATAAAAATAAAATTAAATAAAACACCATTAGAAAATAATTACAACAAATAAAAATAATATAAAATATAATATGAAAAAAAATAAAAAAAGTTACAAAAAAAAAAACAGGTCGTAAATAAATTACAACCCGTTAAAATTAAAGACTTACAGAAGTTCCAGAGGCTCAATTTTTATCCGATAAATATTATCGTCTTTGAGTTCTCTAAAAAGTTTTGCACCAGACTTTTCCATGACTTTATTTGAAGGAATATTATCCTTCTTGATAGTAAACTCTAATCTTAAAAAATTATAGTCAATATCATTGTAAAGATCATTGATAAAAGCCCTAAGAGCCTCAGCCATAAAACCTTGATTCTGATAAGGTCCAGAAATGAAATAAGAAATATTTAATGTCGAATTAGAATTGTTCAAAGCAACAATACTTCCAATAATTTTCTTAGAAGACTTATCGATAATCTTCAAAAAAAACGAATCCTTCTTATAAAGAAAATTATTAATTTCTTTTGCAAGACTATCAACATCCGAACAATTCAAATGTATATATTTCTTTACTTGGTCCTCACCTAAAATGTCAAACAAAGCTGATGCATCTTCTGTCGTAGCCGACTTTAATATGAGCCGGTTAGTTTCTACTACAAACATAGTAAAAACTCCTTTCTTTAATAAATTTTAATATATATAATTATACCATAATATTATGTTAAATACAAGCAAAAAAGATAAAATGTTATTAAAATCAATTAACAAAAGTCTTAAAAGTATTAAAAATAGCATCCTTCTCCATAATTACATCACCAAACTCATAAAGTTTATTCACAAAACAATTAGAATTAGAAACAAAATAAGCAAACTCAGAAATACAAGCACAAAAACCCTCTAATAAACTAAAATCAGCACAAACATCATAAATAACTAAATAATAAACTGAATTATACAAAAACAATTTAGAATTAGCAGAAAAAATAGAGCAACTGTCAAAAAAATTATTACATAAAAAACTACAAAAACCAATAAAATCATCAAAACAATTAAAAGCATAAATAGTAACCTTAGAATCTGAAAAATCACTATTCTTTGAAATATGTAACTTAGGTTTAGTAAACTTTTCCTTCTTAAAATCTGGAACAAATCTAGTTAAATTACAAATAAAATTACCATTATCAGTAACAGCAGTTTCAATCAAAAGCTTATAATTATCAGTAACAAAACCAACCTTAGACTTAGCCTCATCAAGCATATCTAAAAACAACTTTTGAGATTCAATAGAATTAGACATAAAAGAATGAAAATCAATATTCTTCTCATTCAAATCATCTAAATTAAAAATAACCCTAATTTTATTATCATTAACCTTTTCAATCTTCATAAAAACACAAGCCCTTTCTCATCTATTCTATATATAATTATACTACGCAAAAAAGTAAAATTAAATGATAAAAATATGGAAAAAAAACCAATAATTCACTTGAAAAAAACACAATAACAAGATATAATATAACAGACAAAAAAAGTAAGCAAAAATAAGGGAGGAAATAAAATGGCTACAAGAGAAAAAAATATATGGATATTAATAATATTTATACTATCAGGACTAGTAATAGGAGGACTATTAGGAAAAATAGCATCACAAGTAGACTTCCTATGGTGGCTAGGATATGGTCAAAGTTTTGGACTAACAAATCCAATAGAACTAGACCTAAGCATACTAAAAATAACATTTGCAATAATATTCGAAATAAACATAGCAAGCATAATAGGAATGGCAATAGCAATATTCATATATAGAAAAATATAATAATAAAAATTGGGGGCAGAAAGGAAGGAAAATGACACTAAAAATTAAAGAACTCCCAAGTTCAGAACGACCATACGAAAAATTAGAAATGTATGGAGCAAAAACGTTATCAAACTCAGAATTATTGGCAATAATAATAAAAAGTGGAACAAAAGAAGAAACATCAGTAAGTCTAGCCCAAAAAATATTAGGACTAAAAAAGAACACACAAAAAGACGACCTAAGATTTTTACAAGAACTATCAATAGAAGAATTAACAAAAATAAAAGGAATAGGCAAAGTAAAAGCAATACAACTACAAGCAGTATGTGAACTAGCAAAAAGAATGTCAAGACCAATAAACACACTAAAAACAAAAATAAAAACAACACAAGAAGTAGCAGATTTATTCATGGAAGAATTAAGATACGAAAAAAGAGAAATAGCAAAAATAATAATACTAAACTCACAAAACATAATATTAAAAATAATAGACATATCTTTTGGAGGGACAAGTTACGCAATACTAGAACCCAAAGAAGTACTATTAGAAGCAATAAAAATGCAAGCACCAAAGATAATATTAGTACACAACCACCCAAGTGGAGATCCAACACCAAGTAAGCAAGATTATAGGGCAACAGACAGAATATATGAAGCAGCACAAATAATGGGAATAGAATTACTAGACCACGTAGTCATAGGAGATGGAAAATTCGAAAGCTTATTTAGTAAAGTAAGCAGAAAGGAATAATTAAAATGGGAATAATCAATTTAAATTCAAAAGATATAGGAATAGACCTAGGAACAGCAAACATATTAGTAACAATAAAAGGAAAAGGAATAGTTTTAAATGAACCATCAGTAGTATCAATAGATCAAAAAACAGGAAAAATAATAGCAACAGGACAAGAAGCAAAAGAAATGTTAGGAAGAACACCAGAAAAAATAAAAGCAATAAGGCCACTAAAAGATGGAGTAATAGCAGACTTTGTAGCAACACAATTATTATTAAAAAATATAATAACAAAAATAACGAGAAAATATAAAATAGGAAGACCAAGAGTAGTAGTAGGAGTACCATCAGGAATAACAGAGGTAGAACGTAGAGCCGTAGAAGAAGCAGTAATGCAAACAGGCTCAAAAGAAGTATATATAATAGAAGAACCAATGGCAGCAGCAATAGGAGCAGGACTAGACGTATCAGAACCAAGTGGAAATATAATAGTAGACATAGGAGGCGGAACAACAGAAGTAGCAGTAATATCACTTGGAGGAATAGTAGTAAGCAATTCAATAAGAATAGCAGGAGACGAGCTAAACGAAGACATAATAAACTATATTAAAAGAGAATTAAATTTAGTAATAGGAGAAACAACAGCAGAAAACATAAAAATAGAATTAGGTTGCGCAATGCCATTAATGACATTAAAAACAATGGAGGTAAGCGGTAGAGATGTAACAACAGGCTTACCAAAAACATTAATAGTAAACTCAAACCAAATACAAGAAGCACTACAAAACTCAATATATGAAATAACAGAAATAGTAAAATTAACCTTAGAAAAAACACCACCAGAACTATCATCAGACATAATGGAAAAAGGAATCTACTTAGCAGGTGGAGGAGCACTAATAAAAAATTTAGATAAACTATTAAGTCAAAGAACAGGAATGCCAGTATATATAGCAGAAACACCACTAGACTGCGTAGTAAAAGGAGCAGGAAAAGCCTTAGAAGATTTACAAAAACTAAAAAACATAAAAAAATAAAGTAAGGAGGGCAAAATGAACAAAAAGAAAAGCGGAATAATAGGAATAACAATAACAATAATCATAATAATACTATTAGTAGCATTATCAAACACAGAAATAAATAACCTATCCTTTGCAGAAAATGCAGTAAATAAAATAGTAATGCCAATACAAAATGCATTAACATATCTAAAAAATAAAATAAGTGGAAACACAGCCTTCTTTGCGAGTATAGATGAACTAAAAAAAGAAAATTCAGAATTAAAAACAACAAACAGTGAACTAGAAAAATCATTAAGAGAACTAGAAATAATAAAAGCAGAAAACGAAACATTAAAAGAATATTTAAACCTAACAGAAAAATATAATACATACACAACAATACCAGCATATATCATAAGTAAAGATATAAGCAACTATAATAATATCTTTATAATAAATGTTGGAGAAAAAGATGGAATAAAACAAAACATGACAGTAATAGGAGATAAAGGCTTAGTAGGACATATAATATCAGTAACAGACAACACTGCAAAAGTACAAACAATAATAAGCACATCAAACACAGTAAGCGCAACACTAAGCACATCAAGAGACAATATAATATGTAGAGGAACACTAAACGAAAACGAACTAAAAGCAACATATATATCAACTTATGCAACAGTAGCAGAAGGAGAAAATGTAGAAACCTCAGGAATGGGAGGAATATATCCAAAAGGAATACACATAGGAACAGTAAAACAAGTAATAAACACAAAAAATCCAATAGACAGATACGCTTTAATAACACCAGCCGTAGACTTTAATAAAATAGAAACAGTGCTAGTAATAACAAACTAAAAACGAGGAGGAAAAAGGTGAAAAAAACAATAGTAAATATACTAATAATATTAACCTTCTTACTAATATATATAATTCAAACCAATTTCTTCAACTGGTTTAATATAGCAGGAGTAAAACCAAATCTATATGTAATATATCTACTATTCATAGGGCTATATGCAGGAAGAAAAATGGGAATATCTTATGGAATAATATTTGGAATAATACTAGACTTATTATCAAACACAAATATAGGAATAACAAGCCTAATGTTAGCAGTAATAGGATATTTAGGTGGATATTTCGATAAAAACTTTTCGAAAGAAAATAGAATAACAATAATGAGTATGCAAATAGGAGCAACAATAATTTTTGAATTAGGAACATATATAATAAATGCATTAATTCAATCTTATGAAATAGAAATAATAACATTTATAAAAATACTATTAATAGAAATATTATACAATACACTATTAACAATAATAATATATCCAATAATGCAAAAATTAGGATATAAAATAGAAGAAATAATAAAAAACAAAAACCTAAATCTATTAACAAGATATTTTTAATCACCAAAAAAATAGAAAGGACAAAAATGAAATATAAAAAAGATAAACAACCAAATACTAAAATAAGATTCAATGTAATAACAGCAATAGTATATATATTTGGAATAATACTATTAGCACAATTATTTAATTTGCAAATAGTACATGGTGAAGAATATAGAGAAACATCTAATGTAAAACTTACAAGAGAAACAGTAACCAAAGCAGCAAGAGGCTCAATAAAAGACAGTTCAGGAAATATATTAGCAGGAACTCAACAAGGATATAGTCTAGAACTATATAAAAGCAAATTAAGTAATAGTGAATTAAATGAATCAATTTTAAATATTATAAACCTATTAGAAGAAAATGGAGATAGTTATCAAGACACATTTCCTATAAAAATAAATCCATTTGAATTCACATATACAGACGAAGAAACAATTAATAATTGGAAAGAAAAAAATAAAATAGATATACAAGCAACACCAGAACAATGCTTTTACTATTTTAAAAATAAATATGAAATAACAAATGAAAGTATAGAAGAAACAAGAAAAATAATAGCAATAAGATATAGAATATCACAAGAAGGATATAGTGCAACAAGACCAATAGTAATATCAAAAAGCATAAGTGAAGCAAGTTTATTAAAACTACAAGAGAAAGGAGAAAAATTCCCTGGAATAAACATAATAACAGAAGCAATAAGAACATATCCTTACGGAAACTTAGCATCACATATAATAGGATATTTAAGTAGTATAGGACAAGACTTAGAAGAAGCACAAGCAGAAAATCCAGAATACACAATGAATGACCAATATGGAAAAGACGGAATAGAAAGAGTATTTGAAAAATATCTTAAAGGTAGTAATGGAATAAAACAAATAGATATGACAGTAGACGGAACAATTACAGGAGAATATGTTACAAAAGAAGCAGAAGCGGGCTCAGATGTAATATTAACAATAGATGCAAACTTCCAATCAGAAATAGAAAGAATACTAAAAGAAAGTGTAGAATCAGTTAAAGAACGGTTCCACAGGAGGCTCAATAGTAGCAATGAATGTTAACACAGGAGCAGTATTAGGAATGGCAAGTTATCCAACCTATGAACCATCAGAATTTATAGGCGGAATAAGCCAAGAAAAATGGGACGAATACACATATAAACCAGCAGACAATATAGAAGCAGCACAATCAAATAGAGCCATAAGAGCAGTATATGCACCAGGCTCAACATTTAAAATGGTAACAGCAATATCAGGGTTAGAAACAGGAAAAATTACAGCAACCTCAACAATAAATGACGTAGGAAAATACAATAGAGGTCACAATCCAGGATGTTGGATATATAATCAAACAGGTAGAGGACATGGACCACTAAATGTAAAACAAGCAATACAACGTTCATGCAACTACTTTTTCTATGAAGTAGGATACAGAGTAGGAATAGACACACTATATAAATATGCAAAATATTTTGGGCTAGATTCAAAAACAGGAATAGAATTACCGGGTGAAAATTCGGGAGGAGCAGCACAAAGGTCATCAGCAAAAGATGGATGGTCAGAAGCAGACACAATAATTGCAGCAATTGGACAAGGATATAATCACTTCACACCAATAGAAATGGCAAAATATGTTAGTATGTTAGCAAATGGTGGAAAACCAGTAAGACCAACACTAATAAAAAGTATAGTAAAATCAGATGGAACAGAAATATCAAGAGAAGAAATAAGAAAATATGTAGATAATAAACTAGGATATGAAAATACAAATGATGAAGAAGTAACAATTTCAGAAGAAACATTAAATATTGTAAGAGAAGGAATGCTAAGTGTAACATCGCAACCAGGAGGAACAGCATATAATCAATTTAAAGATTTTGGTGTACAAGTAGCAGGAAAGACAGGAACAGCAGATGTAGAAGATTCAGGAAAAGAAGCAAACTCATGGTTTGTAGGATTTGCACCATACAACGAACCAGAAATAGCAGTAGCAGTTGTAATTGAAAATGGAGGAAAAGGACAATATGCATATACCGCAGCAAGAGATGTATTAGCACAATACTTTGGAATGAACAACGATAAAATAGTAGAAGATAGAACAACATTACCTTATGTAGAAATTCAAAATTAGTTAATACTTAAAATACACCAAATATATTATCATACATTTGGGCTAATATAAATTAATAGTAAAATTTGAAATATTAAATTAGGAGAGGGAAAAACAATGAAAAAAGCAATAAATGTAAAATTAAACAAAAACGAAACAAAAATAGAAATATCAGAAAAAGCAACATATGAAGAAATAGAAAAAGAACTAAAAGAAAAAGTAAAAGAATTAAAAAAATTTTACCAAGAAGAAAAAGTGCCAATACTAGTAACAGGGAAAATACTAAAAAATCAAGAAATGGAAGCAATAAAAGCAATAATAAAAAAAGCAATAGATGTTGAAATTACAATAGATTCACCATTAGAATTAGGATTACATGGAATAAAAAGAACATACAATAAAGAAATAAACTATTCAGAAACACAATTTTATAGAACATCATTAAGATCAGGGCAAAAAATAGAAAATGAAGCAAGCGTAGTAATATTAGGAGATGTAAATAGTGGAGCAGAAGTTATATCAGGAGAAAACGTAGTAGTAGTAGGAACATTAAGAGGGCTAGCACATGCAGGAGCAAAAGGAAATAAAAAAGCAATAATCTCTGCAAGTAATATAGATACACCTCAATTAAGAATTGCAAACATAGTAAAAGAAATAGAAAAAAGTGAAGAAAATGCAGTCAAAACCTACGCATATATAGATAATGACGAAATTATATTAGAATAATATAATTCTATGACAACAACAATAAAATTAAAGCAATAAAAAGGCCCTGATCTCTTACACCCTCATTATAAAGGAAAAAAATAATGCAAATAAGAAGAATATCATCAAAATGTAATTTTAAACCAAAAATTTCAAAATAATCAGAATCACAAGAAGACTCAGAAACACAATTATTATTACATTTAGTAGTGTTAGCATTATTATATGAAAAAGCATTATTATTACAATTATTATTCACATTAGAATTCACATTATTATAATTAGTATTATAACCGATTAGAATAATGAGGATAATTTAAATACGGAAATCTAAAAAAGGGATAAGGAAACATTACTTCACCTTCTCATTATCATTTGGAGAAATAACCTCCAAAACTTTACTCATATTAAGTAACTTAACATACTGCTCTACCTTATTTCTCCTACTCTCCTTTAAATAAGGTTTTAAAGAAAGCAATAAATTTGCCCTTGCATCATTTTGAGTATTATTCATTTTACTAACAATTTTACTAATTTTTAAAATAGTATCCATATCAATACCAGAATTTTGCGTGTCCGTAGTAGAAGAAGTATTAGAAGATATATCTTTATTATTATCATTTGAGTTAGAAACATTACCATTAGACGATTGAAAATTATTAAGTAATTCCTTAACATTATCAGGAATATTATTAGAATTCAACATACTACTCAAATTTTTAACAACCTCAGACATATCCTCATTATTCATAAACTACCTCCACTACATACCTTGATTTTTCTTTATATCATTAATAATTGAATCAGCATCCTTAGAATTCAACAATTGAGAAGCTTTATTTAACCCCTCCTCTAACTCTTTTTTATCCATCTTAGACAAAATAGACATAAGTTTTGCCATATCAACATTATTCACACTAACCACTATCCCTTCTAAATAAATATATGCATAAAAATATATTATATAATATGAAAAAGTGAAGAAAATGTTACAAAATAAAAAAATATTATATTGTTAATTTCCATATAATATGGTATAATTAAAAACAAATATTAAAATAAACAAGGGAGGTATAAAATGGCTGATAAAAATTATAAAAAAAGCAAAAGAAAAAGGTTTAGTAAAAACTTATGATGAATTTTGTAAAACAGATAAAGCAAAAAAAATTGCACTATCAGAAGATGATGTTGCCTATTATACTTCAAAACAAAATTTAAATAGATTTATTAATACATATGAAAAATTTTTAATAAATGCATAAAAATGCTATAATTAAAGTACAATGCCTACCAAATAACGTACAGAAAAGAGTCATGTGAAAACATGGCTCTTTTTGTTTTATTGTATATGAAAAATAAAAACTTAAACAAAGCCTGTCCCTAGTAAAAAAATGCAACTATTACAAAAATGTAATAAAAACTTAATAAAAGTTTAATAAAGAGTATCAAACGAAGTTCCGTAAAAGGAAAAGGCATATAATGGTAGAGCTGGAAGAAATATCACTTGAAAAAACAAAAAAAAAATGTAAAAATGTATAATAAGCGAGAATAATGTAAAAAAATAAATTCTTGCATAATAAAAAAGAAAAAAACATAGGAGGAAAAACCATGAATCAAAAGATTTTAAACAAAACAGTAGCCGTAACTTTGGTAATAATACTAACAATCACAAACATACTAATACTAGCATCAGAAAGTTATGCACTAAACACAAATCTTGAAACACAAGGCACAAACACAAACAATAACAACGTACAATTTGATGCCTATTTCAAAGACGAGAAAGGAGAAAAAACACATACAGTAACAAAAGACATAAACGAACAAGACACTCTATACTTGTATGTAAGTGTTACAGAAGGATATCTAAAAGAAACAAACATAACACTAAACAATCCAAACTTTGAACTAATATCAGAAGCAGTAAACTATGACGAAATAGAAAAAATAGATAAAACTTCAAACACAATAACACTAAACAAAATAAGAAACCAAGAATCTGTTGAACTAGCAATACCAGTAAAAGCAAAAAAAGCAGATGAAATAGCAATAGACATGTTTAGTAAAGAAACAGAAATCTCAATAAATGGATTATTAGTAAAAAACGATAGCAGAACAAGTAAAATTACAAAAACAATAAGAGTAAATCAAAAATGGCAAGGAAATGCAGAAGTAAATCTAGAACAAGGAGTAATAAAATACATACCATTTGAAGAAAACGAACAAAAAGGAATAGTACTACAAACAAAAATAAAATCAAACATTATAAACAACAACTTGCCAGTAGAAAAAACAAAAATAAAAGCATTAATACCAACAATAAATGGAATTTCCCCTAAAAAAATATATGTAACAGCAGATTCTCTACAAGGAACAAATGGAGAAAATACTGAAAACTTCACAACATCAAACTGGAAAAAAGAAGAAAACTATATAAACATAGAAGTAGCAAACACAGTAAAAAACAACACAATAACATGGAAAAAAGGAATAGACGAATACATATTAACCTTCATATATGGAGAAGAAGCATATGAAACAGTAAAAACAGAAGGAGCAAAAACAACATTACAAGCAACAGCAGAAATATCAGTATACAATTTAGAAACAACAAAATTAACAAAAGAAGATAGAAAAGAAGGAACACTTAATGAAAAAGTAAACGATATAGTAATGTTCGACATAACAACACAAGAAACAACAAACAAAGGATATATGTACACAAAAGTAGATGAAACAACAATACCAGAGGCAATAACAATAGACATTGCAAACCAAGAATTAATAGACAATATAATAATAAACGAAAACAAAAGTAACTATAAAACAGAAACAGAAGAATATCTAAGCAACACAAGAATAGTAAATACAAAAATAAGCAAAGAAAACTTTAATAAAATGCTAGGAGAAGAAGGATACATAAAAATATACAATGAAAACAACCAACAAATAGCAGAAATAAATAAAAACACAACACAAGAAGAAAACTACTATATAATAAATTATGATACAGAAATAAGTTCAATAAAAATAGAAACAAGTAAACCAATAAACGTAGGAAAAATAAAAATAGAAAATACAAAAGCAATAACAAAAGAAACAACATATAATGAAGAAACAATAAAAAATTTCAAAAGCATAAACACAAAAATAACAGCAGAAGTAAACTACAATGAAAAACAAATAATAACATTAGAAAAAGAAACACTATCAACACTAGTAGAACCAACAACAAAAGCAGAAACAATAATAAGTAACAACACTCTATCTACAATAGTAGAAAATAAAAATGTAGAAATAAAAACAATATTAAAAAGTACAGATATAACATGCAAACTATATAAAAACCCAATAATAACAATAAAATTACCAGACTATGTAGAAAATGTTACATTTAATGAAGCAATAAAAATGCTATTTACAGACGAATTAGAAATAGAAACAGGAACATATAATCCAGAAACAAAAACAATAGAAGTACACTTAAAGGGAGAACAAACAATATATAATGACGTATCAATAGCAGAAGGACCAACATTAGTAGTAAATGCAAACATAACATTAAATGAATTAACACCATCAAAAGAAGACAAAGTAATAACAACAATAACAAATGAAGAAGAAGCAATACAAACAGAAACAAACATAAAATACATAGCACCAATAGGAATGGTAACAGTAAATACAATATCAGGATATAATGAAGGAGAAACCGCAACATCAGTAAGTGGACAAGAATCAACAGGAAAAATAGACACAAACTCAAATGCAAAAACAGCAATAGTAACATTAACATTAATAAACAACAATAATAATGTATGCAAAAATATAGAAATATTAGGAAGAACACCATTTGAAGGAAATAAAAGCATTTCAACAGGAGAAGACTTAGGAAGCACATTCACAGCATCAGTAACAAGTGGAATAAAAGCAATAGAAGGAATAGATAATAACCAAATTATAGTATATTATTCAACAAACGAAAATGCAACAAAAGATTTACAAGACGAAACAAATGGATGGACTGTAACACCAGAAGACTTATCACTTGTAAAATCATACTTAATAATAGTAAGTCAATATGAAATGCAAATAGGAGATAAAATATCATTTGAATATAATACACAAATACCAGAAGGACTAAGAAATGACGAGTCAACTTATGGAACATTTGTAGTATATTATGACAATGTAATAGCAGAAGTAGAAAACACAATACCAGAAAATCAACAACAAAATAATAATACACAAAATCAAAACGTAATAGAAAACACAATAGATGGAAACACAATAAATCAAAATACAATAAATGAAAATGTAGTAGACCAAAACACAATAAACACAAATAATACAGTAAACCAAAATACAGTAAATCAAAATACAGCAACACCAAATAACAATCAAAATACACCAGTAAAACAAGAAGTATTAATACCAGGAGAAACACATGCATCAATGGTAGGAGTTGCAACAAATGAAACACCAGAAGTAGAAATAAGTGTAACATCAGATGCAGATAATGAAAACATAGTAAAAATAGGGCAAGTTATAAATTACACAATAACAGTAGTAAATTTAGGAGACGAAACAATAGAAAATGCAAAATTAATATTTGATATACCAGAAGGAACAACATATAGAGAACTAATACCAGCAACATCATATAGCTATGACAAATATCAAACAAATGCGGATGTAATAAGTAAAGAACTAACAATAAACTCATTAGAAAAAAATAAAAGTGCAAAAATGGAAGTACAAGTTATAGTAAATGAAAGCAACCTAAATAGTATAACAGCACAAGCAAAAATGGAAATAAGTGGAGCAAATGAAATAACATCACAAGAAAACAAAAAAGTAGTAGTAGAAGGAGCACTAAATATAGATGTAATAACAACAAAAGGTAGTACAAGAGAATATTTAGAAGGTGAAGAAATAGAATACATAGCAAAAGTACAAAACGTTACAAGTTCAAGCGTAACACAAGTAACAGTAGAAAGTATTTTACCAGAAGAAGTAGATTTTGTAGAAATAGACTATGTAGATAATGGAGATATACAAGCAACATATAATGAGGAAACAAGAAAAGCAACATGGAAAATAAAAACAATATCAGCAAATTCAGAAGTAACACTTATACTAAAAGGAACAGTAAAACAAGGAGCAAAAGAAATAACAAATTCATTTACAGGAATGTGCTATGAATTAAGCGAAGAAGTAACATCAAATAAAGTAACAAGAAAAGTATCAATGCCACAATTAGAAGTAAAACACTCAACAAGCGTATTAGAAGAATATGTAGATGTTGGAGATATATTAGAATATTACATAGAAATAAAAAATATAGGAACATCAGAAGCAAAAGATGTACAAATAATAGATTACCTACCAAGTGGAGTAGAAGAAGTAAAACTTTCATATATAAATAACGGTCAAAATTCAGAAGAATATTCAAGCAAAAATGGTACAGTAACATTATCAGGAATAACAATAGAACCACAAGCAACATTATTAGTAAAAATAACAGCAAAAGTAAGTGAATTAGAAGAAAACGCAAAAGGAACAATAGAATTAAGCAATTACGCAAAAGTAAGTGCAAATAAAATAGAAGAAATAACTACACAAACAATAACACACAAGATAAAAACAAAAGACCAAGTAAAACCAGATGAAGAAAAAACAATAGAAATAACAGGAATAGCATGGTTAGACGAATCAAGAGATGGAATAAGAGACGACAATGAAAAATTATTAAAAGACATAGACGTAACATTAATAACAAAAGAAACAGCAGAAATAGTAAAAACAACAAAAACAAATAAAAATGGAGAATACTCATTTAAAAACATAGAAAAAGGAGAATACCTAATAGTATTTGAATTCGACACAACAAAATACGAAATAACAAAATACCAAGTAGAAGGAGCAAATGAAGGAAAAAATTCAGATGCAGCATTACAACAAGTAACATTTTTAAGCAATGGAAAAACAATAGAAGGAGCAGTAACAAACACAATAAAAGTAGAAGAAGCAAATCTATACAATATAGATATAGGTCTACTAGAAAGCATGAAATTTGACTTATCATTAACAAAAACAATATCAAAGGTAACAAAACAAAATAATGATGGAATAAAAACTTATGATTATACAGGAAAAGGAAAAACACTAAGTAAAATAGAAATACCATCAAAGCAAGTAAACAACACAAACCTAATAATAGAATACACAATAACAGTAAAAAATGAAGGCAACATAGCAGGATATGCAAAACAAATAGTAGACTACTTACCAAACGACTTAAAGTTTGCATCAGAACTAAATGAAGATTGGTATAGATCAACAGACGGAAACTTATACAATAAATCATTAGCAGATGCAATCATAAACCCAGGAGAAACAAAAGAAATAAAACTAGTAGTAACAAAAACAACTTCAGAAAGTAACTTAGGAACAACAAATAACTCAGCAGAAATATATGAAAGCTACAATGATTATGGAATAGCAGATATAGACTCTAATATAGCAAACAATGTAGCAAAAGAAGATGACTATGGTTCAGCAGACATAATTATATCATTAAATACAGGAACAATAGCAATGTATACAGGATTAATAATAAGCATGATTGCAATAATCGGTGTAGGTGCTTATATGATAAATAAAAAAGTTCTGGGAAAAATGTAGGAGAAAGGAGGTAAAAGATATGAGTAAGATAATAAAGAAAATATCAGCAAGTTTAATTTTAATATTAATGATATTCAGTGTAGCATTTAATGTATTAGATTATGGATATAAAGTATATGCAGCAGGTACTACACATACAATAACAAGTTCAAAATTTAAACTAATTATAAATGAAGAAACATATAATCTTATGAGCGAGTCAAATTGGAATATATGGTTAAATTACTATGATAGATATTATGATATGTTAAAAGAAGTAACAGGACATGATCCAAATATTTCAGGTTTAATAACAATAAATACAACCCTAGCATCATGCACAGATTCAAAAGTCAGTAATGTACCATCTTCAGGATGGCAAGGAGTTACATGGGCAAATTCAACATATGGATATAATATAGAATTATTACAAGATAATTTTCAAAAAGAAATTAGAAATTCATCTAGAAATATGAAAATATATGGTTCATATACACTTTTACATGAAATGGGACATTTATTTGAGTATGGTACAAATGTTAATTTAAATTATAGCTCAAATATAGGAACAGGATCACAGAATTCACCAGTAAATGTATTTGAAAACGAAATAAGTGCTATGTTATATACTAATGATTTAATAAAAAGAGCAAATCTAGCAGGCGTATATAATGGAAATGGATTCTACCTAAGTGATTACGAATGGTATAATTCCCGCACAGGTGAAGGACCATATACAATGAAATATAAATTAGCTGCTGTAATGATAGAATTAAAAAATCAAGTAGGACTTGATTCTTATACAAGTGTGTATAGTTATATAAATAATAATTATAATTATAGTACTTATCCACAAAAATTAAATATAGGATCCTCAGAAAGATTTAACTTATTTGTAGATACAATTAGTAAATTAACAAATAAAGATGCTTGGAAAATATTAAATAATATTTTAAATCAACATGAGATGAGTACTTCAACAGTAGAATCAATAATGCAAGATGGGGGAAAAATAGGAACATTAAAAGAAGATACAGAAACAACAATAACATCAATAAAGGTAACAGGAAACAAATCAAATAAAGACAATACAATAGACTTTAAACAAGGAGACGAAAGTGCATCAATCACAATACAAATAAAAAGTGATAAACAACCAAAATCAGTAAAAATAATATTAGGAGATCAAGAAACAACATTAACATCACCAAATTCTACAAGTGGAGACACATACACATATATAACAACAATAAATGTAAACAGCGAAGCAACACAAGAAAGCTTAATAAGTGATAGAAAAATAGCAGTATTAGTAGAAGATGAAGATGGAAATCCAACTAGTCAAACAAGAGCATTAACAATAACAACAGAAAACATAGAAACAACAATAACATCAATTACAGTAAAAGGAAACAAATCTAATAAAGCAAACACAATAGATTATACACAAGACGACACAGAAGCAATAGTTACAGTAGTAGTAAAAAGTAATAAAGAACCAAGATCAGTAACAATAAAATTAGGAGATAAACAAAAAACTGTAACGAGCTCAACAAAAGATGGAGATAATTACACCTTTACAACAAAAATAGATATAACTGAAACAGGAACACAAAAAACTTTATTAAATCAAAAGACAGTATCAGTCACAGCAACTGGTGCAAATGGTAAAACAACACCAACAAAAGAAAAATCATTAAAAGTAGAAGATGAAACAGAAGCAGGAAAAGTAGAAATAACAGAAATACAAATTAAACAACAAGATTCAAAAGATATAGGAGTTTTTGACAGTAGCTTAGGAGATACAGTTCAAATAAAATTTGAAGTAGAAGGAGTTACATCAAAAGAAGATTTAAAAATAAGAGTAAATTTAAAAGGATTTACATTTGAACGGAAATGATAATTGTAAAATAGATTTAAATGCAGAAACAAAAATTGCAAATGTAACAATAACAATGAAAAGACAGAAAGATATAGCAATAAAAGAAGATATTGCAGGAAAAGTTGAAGTCATAATAGGAGAAGAAAAAATAATAGAAAGCTTTGACTTACAAATATTAAATGAAGAAAAAGCAGACGAAGAAGCAGAAATATATTATAAAGAAAAAGACGGAGAATATAAAAAATTAGAGTCAGATAATATAACAGCAGAAGGAGATGGTTCATACACAATATGGTTTAAAATTAATGGAATAGACGAAAATAACACAGTATTTGCAAAAGTAGATAATGGAAGTAAAGACCATGTATTCTCATATTCAAATGGATCATATAAAAAAGGTTTACGCTTTATAGAAAGTGGAACAAAAAAAGTACAAATATGTGTGTCTGATGTAATTATAAAAGAAATAACGATTAACTTAACAATAAAAAGTAATAATAAACACTTAGTATTATACGGTGTAGATGCATCAGGAAAACCAAATGTTAGTGTAAAAGAGGAAACAGGATGGGATAGAGCAAGTGTTATAAATGGAACATTAAATCAACATAAAACAAATGGTGAAGAATTTTTCTTAATAAGTGGAGAAGGAAACGATGAAATATATTTCTGTTTCAAGCATGGAGACCACTTACCAGTTAACCAAGCATATTCATACTACATCTTATATGATGCACAAGAATATGAGATGAAACCAGTAGATCAATTAATATTAGCATTTTTAGGAGAAGTAACAACATTTACAGAAAAAAATGGAACAACAATTGATCTTACAACTGATGAATACCAAAAATACGGTGTACAACAATTCTATATCTGGGGAGAAGTATTAAATACACCAAATATAAATTATGGTATATTTGAAAACATGATAAATGAACTTAAAGAATTACCAAATGGAAAAAATAAATATATAGACGTAAATAATATGACAATAACAGTAAATGGAGAAACAAAAAGAGTTGCAGAATTTAAAGCCACACAATATGTATATAGAGAACAATTAGATGCAAACGAGGAACCACATGATAACCCAGATGGAAAAGGAACACAACCATTATTTAAGTACGAATACAAACTAGAAGATGGACCAGGAATACAATTAAAGAAAGTAGATGAAAATGGAAGCCCACTATCAGGAATACAATTTAAAATAAGTAAAAAAACAGAAGACGGAAAATGGGAAGAAATTAAAGAAGATTATGAAACAAATGAAGAAGGTGTAACAGAAACAATATCATTAGAAGACGGAGAATACTTAATACGTGAAACAAACACAATAGAAGGATATGTACCATCAAATCAATATGTAATATTAACTGTTGAAAATGGAGAATACAAATATGAGGTACGTGAAGCGAATAAAGATAATCTAGACGAAAATGGTTATGTAAAAAATGCAGACGATGGAACACAAATTGCAGAAGGTAAAGAAACAGATTGGAATTCAGGAGAAGTTGAAGCAAATGGATCAATAGAATTACAATTAGTATTAACAAACAAACCTGGAACAGGAATTAAACTTAAAAAAGTAGATGAAACAGGAGAGAAAGGACTAGAAGCAACATTTGAAATATATGTAAAAGAAAATGAAAATTGGAAACCTTATTTAGCAGAAGGAAATGAGGATAATACATATACAACAGACAGAAGTAAAGATGGAGAAACAGATTTAATACCAGTAGAAGAAGGAGAATACCTAATAATAGAACAACAAGCACCAAATAACTACATACCAACATCACAATATGCAATAGTAAAAGTAGATGAAAATGGTGAAATGGAATACCAAGTATATGAAGTAGATGAAAAAAATCTAACAGAGAAAGGATATGTAACAGTAAATAAAGTAAATGGTGCAACAGAAGTTAGTGGACAAGAAGCACAATGGGAATCAGGAGAATTAGAGGAAGGTATTGCAGAATTAGAACTAGTAGTAAAAAATAAACATATGCCATCAATAAAAATAAAAAAAGTAGATGAAAATGGACAAGTAATAACAGGAAAAGGTGGAAATCTACATGTAACAGTAAAATCAGAAAATAGCACAATATATGATAAGGATATGCCACTTAATGACGGAGAAAAGGAATTAACATATAAAGACCTAGAAAAAATGGAAGGAAATACATATACAGTAACAATAAAAGAAACAGAAGCACCACAAGGATATGAAATTCCAGAAAAAGATACATTTGAATTCCAAATTGTATTTAAAGAAGAAAGTGGATGGAGCATAATACCAAACAGTAATGATCCAGACTTTTTTGAAGCAACAGTAAACGGAAATTCAATAGATGTAAAAATTAAAAACATAAAGAAAAAAGATTTAGAATTAAAAATACAAAAAACAGGTGGAGACGGAGAAGATTTAAGTGGTGTTAGATTTCAACTTAATATACCAGGTTTATGGTCAGGAACATTAACAGGTAACCAAGAAGGGCATACAATTAAAAAAGAGCAATTAAAACCAGGAACATATACAGCAACATTAACAGAAACTAATACACCACAAGGATATAAAAAATTAGAAACAACGACATTTACTATACAAATAAGCGATGCAGGAGCAATAAGTGTAAGAAATTCTTCAAATACTTTAGTAACATTATCAACTCAATCAACAGATGATAAATTAACAATAGTAATAAGAGTTGTAAATGTAAAAGAAAAAGAAGAAGAATCAAGTGGAACTGGTTTACCATTAATAATGAGCATAAGCGGAAAAGTATGGTTAGATCAACCACAAGGAAAAAATAGTCAAGCAAATGGACAATATGATAGTGGAGATAAACTTTTAAAAGATATACAAGTAGAACTATATGAAAGTGATGGAGTTACACCTGCAAAATTTGCAGATAAAAACAAAATTAACGAAGAACTTGGTAAAGAGCTTGCACAAAAATACTTAACATCAGAACAAATACAAACAATAAAAACAACAGCAGGATTTATTCCAAGTACACATATAACAAAAACAAATGAAGCAGGACAGTTTAGTTTTGTTGGACTAGATCCAGCAAAAACATATACAGTTATATTTAGATATAATGGAATGAGATACCAAGAAATAATGGCAAGTATAGATGTAGAAGGAAGCGGAATAACAAGTAGCATACAGACAACAGCAAAAGCAGTAGAAAATTCTCAAAGAAGAGATGAAATAACTAATATGTTTAAAGAAATTAATCCAGCACCAAATAACTATGCAAATGGACTAGTATTTACACAAACAGAAGTAGAAGAATATATACAAAATAAAAAATTACCAAAAGGTGTAAGTGCAGGACAAATGGAACAGTTTATAAACGATACAATGATAGATGCAAGTATAAGTGGAATAGGAAATATATTAAGCGAATGTGAAGGTGTACTAAAAGGTTGGAATGCAGAATTAGGTGCAAAACTAGAAATAGCTAGTGGGTTTGTATTCCCAGTAGTAAGATCACATCAAGTTTATGGAGAAAATTACTTAACTGCTATACATAATGATCCTGCTGGTTATGCAAAGGCACAAGGATATATAGCAACAAACTTTACTCCATATTATTTAAATAATAGTACATTAGTAGGTTATAAGATGTCTCAAAAAGAAACATGGAATCAAGAAATTACATATAGGCATCCAGAAGGTCATGGATCAGGAGCATCATGTTCACATCCACCAAAATATGAAATTGGTCGAGCATCACCTAAACCATATTATTCAACAATTGATGGAGTAGATCATATACTTAAAGCTGATGAATCATATGGAGATTTTGTAAGATTAAATTTAGATCAATTAAGTCCTTGTCTTTATACATATACATGGCAAGAACCAGTAACGGAATATGGTCAAGGAATAGTAGGAACAAACGATGATGGTTCACCAATTTATGGAACTGTACCTGTGGGTTCACATATGGAGGATAGATCATGGACATGTTGGACATCAGTAGGAATATCTTATGAGCGTGATTATATACTTACTGATCAGTCAAATTGGACCATAGATTTCTACTATGTAGAAGAAGGATACCATACAGAAGTAGAAGAAGATAGTCAACACTGTACAAGACTTGCCGTATTTAGTACAAATGATGAACCATTATTTGATACAGATAATAGAAATGGCAAAAGTGGAATAATAAATGGAAAATGGGGTTGGCAAGATAAATTAACAGGATATAATGATAATGATTTAGAAAAATTAAAACTAAAAGGTAATGAAGGTATAGGAAAACTATATCAATACTTATGGCAAGAAGTAAGAAACAGAAGCCCAAAAGACCAAGACTTATGTGTAGTATATCGTCCAACAGTAGACTTAGGACTATATGATGATGTAATGAAAGCAATTGTTACAATAAATAATCAAACAGAAACATATGTATATGATAAAAGAGCAGCAAATGGAAAGCAATTCCAATTTGGTGTAAACGAATTTGATATACAATCGGGTAGAAATGTAAAAGGAAGTGTAGAAGAAGCCTATGCAGAATATTATCAGTCTCTGAGTGATGGAAATCCTTTTGCAGGTGAATCAAATGTTACATCTGAACCGTATGAAGACATAGGAATAAGAAAAGAAGACGTTAATATAAATATGTTAGGAGACGGCTCTATAACAACAAATGGATCAGCAATAGCAGGTTTCTATAATGATTATGATGTAAATATAGAAATGGTATATAGAATACAACTATTCAATGAATCAGCAGTATCAGCACATGTAACAAACATAATAGACTACTATATGGATACATTTGAAATTGTTGGAGTATATGCGGATAAAGATTGTACAATGCAATTAAATTTAACAATGACAGATGTAAATTGTGCAGAAAGTGGTTACAATGCAAAAAATATACAAATAGGACAAATAAACTTACCAGGAAATTCAAAATACGAAATATTTATAAAATTAAGAATGAAAGCACCAAAAGAAACATTAGGAGGAGATGTATTAGATGCAGGATACCAAACATATAACTATGCAGAAATAAATGGTTATGGAACAAATATTGGTGTAATAGATATAGATTCATCACCAGGAGATTTAATACCAGAAGGAAGATTTAAAAATGGAAAATATGACGACGATGAATCAAGATCACCATCATTAACCTACAAAAATCCAGTAGATGCATCAAGAAAAATATCAGGAATAATGTTTGAAGACGAAACAGGAAAAACTCAAATACAATCATACGTAGGACAAACAAGAGAAGGAGATGGAAAATATTCAGCAGGTACAGATAGACCTGTAATTGGAGCAAAAATAAAATTAATAGAAGTACAAACAGATGGAATAACACCAGTAAATAGTTCAACTAACCCAGAACCAGGTTTAAGATGTGAAACAACAACAGATGCAAATGGACATTTCCAATTTGATAAAGCAGTACCAACTAATTATATAGTAGTATATGAATATGGACATAACTATGAAACTGTATTAACAAACAAAAGTCAATATTCAGGTGCAAGCCATCAAAATGAAAAATCATACAATGGAGAATCTTTCGAGAATACTAAAAAGGACACAAGCATATCAGGAGAATATTGGTATGCAAATGTAAATGCACAAAGTTCTTATGCAACAGATGATAGCGAAAGAAGAACAATTGTAACAGGAAACTTTGCAGACTTAAATAATGATAAAGCACAAGTATTAAACTCATATAAAGACTTAGCAGATCCAAATATAGGCTTAGTAGATAGATTAATAAATGAGGCATATATGTTTGCTAAAACAGATAGAATGTTATTAGATGTTGAATATCATCCAAGATATCCAAACAAAATAGTACAAACAGAAGGAAATGGTACATATACTAAAACATATGTAATGGACAACATCAATTTTGGTATAGTAGAAAGAGAAAGAGCAGAATTAGAAATAACTAAAAAGGTATCATATATTAGTATAGTAGATAGTGCAGGAAAAGAAATAACAGGTGGAACTTATGATGATTGGATGAATGGTAACATTAAATATGTTAAATGGATAAGTGGCGAAGATGGATTTGTAGATATGGAAATAGACAAAGAACTATTAAGTGGTGCAACATTAAAAATAACTTATGAAATATCAGTAGCAAATACAAGTGAAGCTGGAAATACCATAAGTAGTATCAATGTAATAGACTATGTATCAAATAACTTAAATTATGATGTAAGCTATGAAAATAATTCAGGAAATGGATGGACAACAATAACAAGTGAACAAGCAAAACAATATGTAAATAATGCATCATTTAATGAGACTGGTAATACAGCAAACAAAATAGACTTATCAACATATCAAACAATACTAATGACAACATTTGATAGCCTAGCGCCAAATGGTATTCCAAAAACAAAAACATTAACACTAGAAAAGAACTTATCACCACAAGAAGATTCAAACTTTAACTATGAAAACCAAGTTGAAATAGTAAGAAGTCATAATGGAACAGGTAGAGGAGATTATTCATCAATATATGGAAACTTAGACCCAATGACATACACATCAAGACAAGGAGACTTACATTGGGATTATATAGGAAGTTTAAATGAAAACGGCTATCCACAACAAACAACAGTAACAGAGCTAGATGACCCAGTAACAGGTGACACAAATGCAATGAGATTAGCAGAAAAAGACTCAGGAAACGCAGAAGAAGTAATAATCACTCCACCAACAGGTGCAAAAGGAATAGTATTACAAACTTACCACTATGTATTAGCATTAATAGCACTAGTAAGTTTAGCAGGTGCAATAGTATTAATCAAAAAATATGTAATAACACCAAAAGAGTAAAAGCTCCTAACAATAAATAAGAACGAATGTCTTTATTAGGCATTCGTTTTTATTTACATTTTTTATATAAATTTAATAATATTTATTGACAAAAACAAACATATGTTTTAAAATAGAATAAATAATAATTTAATAAATAAAGGAAAATAAATGAATAAACAAATAGGAAAAATAAGTAAAAGAGTTATAGAACTTTTAGAATTACAATATACTAATGAAATACCAATAATCATAGGAGATGCTAATATAGAACATATGAAAAGAGAACATTTAGAAGATTTTGAAAAATATGGATCTGACATACCCAATATTATAAAATATCCTACCTATATTGCAAAAAATCCTAGACAGGGTTCAATAGAGTATATAAAAGAATATAAAATAGAAAAACAATTTGTATTAGTAGCAGTTAGAGTAAGTAATAAAGGAACAATGTTTGTTAAAACACTATTTACTATGACTGAAAGAAAGAAAAATATTTATTTAAAAAATGGATATGCAAAAAAATATTAAAAAAACATTGAAAAAAAAAAGAATGTATGATAAAATTAAATTAGCATAAAATATATTAGAAAGTTTCTGAGGGCGGAACAGGCAGCCGCCACCCAATGTTAGGAGATGCAGGAAGGTCACCCTGCCTAAACTTTCAAAATAAGGGCGATTTTACATCGCCCTTTATATAATTTTATAGTATTTCAAGTCCTGCAAACTTAGCCATAAGCCTTTTATGACCAACCTTATCAAAATTAATATCAACCTTCAAATCATCGCCCTCAGCTTCAACATAATTAATAACACCCTCGCCAAACTTCTTATGAGCAATTCTTTGACCAGCCTTAAACTTTGAAATATCAACATTATTTTCCTTAGGTTTATTTAAGCTATTTAAGAAACTCTCAGGAGTTTTAAAATTCCATTTATAAGATGTATCTTCAAAAGTATTAGGTTTTTTAGACTCAATAACATCATTAAAACCTTCAACAGCATCCTCTGGGATTTCTTTTAAAAATCTAGAAATAGGATTACAAGAAGTAGAACCAAAAATAGTTCTTTGTTTAGCACAAGTTAAATATAAATAATTTTTAGCCCTAGTAATACCAACATAGCATAATCTTCTTTCTTCTTCAAGTTCCTTTTCCTCAGAAATAGATTTATATCCAGGAAAAATACCTTCTTCCATACCAACTAAAAATACAACAGGGAACTCTAAACCTTTTGCACTATGAAGAGTCATAAGAGTTACAGAATCTTCGGTTTCTTCCATACCATCAATATCAGAAGATAAAGTAATACTCTCTAAAAATTCTGCTAAACCAGCATCTGCCTCCTCATCCTCGAATTCTATTGCAACAGTTAAAAATTCTTCTAAGTTTTCAATTCTATTTTCTGCTTCAATTTTATCTTCAACTTCAAGAGCCTTAGTATAACCAGTTTTATCTAATGTTTCTTTTATTAACTCAGAAACTTTAATTTTATCCTTTAAACTAATTAATTCTTCCATAGTATTAATAAAATCTCTTGAATTTAAATAAACCTTATTTAAACCATATTGCTCAGCATGTTTTATTATCTCATACATAGAAGTACCAGTTTGCTCAGCAACCGCTTGAACATTTTCTAAACTAGTTTTACCTATACCCCTTTTAGGCTCATTAATAATTCTCTTTAAACTTAAATTATCAGCAGTATTATGTATTAATCTTAAATAAGCAATAATATCTTTAATCTCTTTTCTTTCATAGAACTTTAAACCACCAATAATTTTATAAGGAATATCTTCACGTCTAAAAATATCTTCTATACAACGAGATTGAGTATTCATTCTATATAAAATAGTAAAATCAGAATATTTGTAATATTCTTCTGTTCTTAAATGATTTATTTGTTCAACAATATAAGAAGCCTCATCATACTCGTTATCAGCAGAATATACAGTAGGAAGTTTACCTTTTTCATTTTCAGTCCATAATTTTTTATCATATTTCACAGTATTATTTTTAATAACAGCATTTGCAATATTTAAAATATTTTGAGTACATCTATAATTTTGCTCTAATTTAATAATTTTAGTACCAGGAAAATCCTTTTCAAAATTCAAAATATTTGAAATATCAGCACCCCTAAAAGAATAAATACCTTGATCATTATCTCCAACAACAGTTATGTTTCCATATTTAGAAGCCAACATAGAAACAAGAGTAAATTGAGCCTTATTTGTATCTTGATATTCATCTACCAAAACATATTTAAACTGCTCTGTATAATGCTCTAAAACATCAGGATTCTCCATTAAAATTTTTATAGTAAAATTAATAATATCATCAAAATCTAATGAATTATTTTCCTTTAATCTTTTTTGATATAACTCATAAATATCTGCAATTTTTTGTTTTCTAAAATCTCCATTAGTTCTTAAACTATATGCAGTTGGGTCTAACATTTCATTTTTAGCATTGCTTATCTCTGCTAAAACTGCTCTATCAGAAAAAGTCTTATCATCAATATTTAAAGTTTTTAAACACTCCTTAACAAGAGTCCTTTGATCGCCTGTATCAAAAATAACAAAAGACTTATCAAAACCTAATCTATCTATATATCTTCTTAAAATTCTTACACAAATAGAATGAAAAGTACCAATCCACATATCTTGTGCAATATCACCAACTAAACTTTCAACCCTTTGCTTCATCTCATTTGCAGCCTTATTAGTAAAAGTAATAGCCAAGATATTCCAAGGCTTAATATCTTTATTTTCTAAAATATATGCTATTTTATGTGTTAAAACCTTAGTTTTACCACTACCTGCACCTGCAATAACAAGACAAGGACCATCTGTATTAACAACTGCTTCATATTGCTTTTCATTTAATTCCTCTAACATTATAAATTCCCACTTTCTTTTAATTTATTAATTAATTTATATATGCAATCTTGTATTTCAGAAGCACAACTTCTAAAAATATCTATATCATACCCCTTAGGTTCAATAATATCTAAATTTATATTATTATCTATATCATTAATAAACTCTTTTAAAGTAAAAGTTTTATCTTTCAAATCAGGGCAAATATTTAATAAAACATTTTTATTCGAATCCTGAGCACATAAAATTAAATCCATATCTTTAATATTTGAAGACTTTAAACTAGTTGACCTATAATTTTTTATATCAATATCATACTCTCTCATTGCCTCCACTGCATTAAAAAGTGGACCATCACCATCTTGTGCAAAAATTCCAGCAGAATAAGCATTAACTTTACCATGTAAACTAAAATCATTATTAACTATATCATTAAAAAAAGCCTCAGCCATTATGCTTCTACAAACATTGCTTGTACAAATAAACATTATTTTCATAGGGTTACTCCTCGTATAATATATTTACAATCATTTTTATATTTTTAAAATTACATTAAATTAATGATTGTAAAAGAAAATTTA
>CANRES010000015.1 GCA_947629625.1 uncultured Clostridia bacterium
AACAGATACAGCAAGTCCAGGGGCAGCAGACAGTACAAAAGGAATAGCAAAATGGGAATATAGAATAGATAAAGGAACAGGATATGAAGCATGGCAAACAAGTAATGAATTTAAAAATTTGGTGGGAAAAGATAAGACATATAAAGTACAAGCGAGAGCAATAGATAAAGCAGGAAATGCAACAGAAAGTACAGCAATACAAAATATAACATTAGAAACAATATCAGTAGCAGATATAAAAATAACACCAGATGTAGCAACAGCAAGAAATACAACAACACCAAAAGGAATACAAAATGGAGTAAATAAAGGACCAATAAGTGTAACAATTACTTATGGAAATAGTAATACAAATCTTACAAGAGAATATCAAGTAGGAAGTGGACAATGGACAAAAGTAAACGATAAAAGTATAACAATAGAAATAACAACAAACACAACAATAAAAGCAAGATATAATGATGGAACAAACACATTCGAAACAACAGCAACAAACATAAAGAATGTAGACAATAAAGCACCAACAATAACAGGAGTAACAGGAAATGTAAATGGAGCAACAATAACAGTATCAGCAACAATAGGAGATGAAGCAGATACAGGTGCTGCAACAGGAATAGCAGGAATAAAAACAAAACAATATAAGATAGGAGAAGGAAACTATCAAAATTCAGAACAATTTACAGTAAATGCACCAGGAACTTATAAAGTATATGTAAGAGCAGTAGATAATGCAGGAAATGCAAATGAAGTATCAGCAGATGTAACAGTAATAGGATATACAATAACATTTGATGCAAAAGGAGGAACTGTAACACCAGGAAGTAAAACAGTAATAAAAGATACACAATATGGAGAGTTACCAAATCCAACAAGAACAGGATATACATTTGCAGGATGGTATACAGCAGCAAGTGGAGGAACACCAGAAACAAATCAAACAACCGCAACAGAAAGTAAGACATTATATGCACATTGGACAGCAAATACACATACATTAACAATAAATCATTATCTAGAAAATGCAAATGATGCAAATTATGCACTAAAATCAACAACAACAGAAAATGTATCATATGATTCAACAGTAACTTTAAGCAGCAAAGCAATAACAATAACCTATGGAAAATATAGTTATGGTAAGGTTGGATCAACACAAACTGCTACAACAATAATACAAGGAAATACAACGATAGATTTATACTATACAAGAGATAGATATAACTTAACAATAACAAAAGATGATGGAATAGGAAATGTAACAGGAGCAGGACAACATAAAGTAGAGGAGACTGTAACAATAACAGCAACAGTAAGTGATGGATACGAATTTACAGGATGGACAACTACAGGTGGAACAATTGGAAGTCCAAGTAATCCAAATACGACAATAACAGCAACAAGTAATGTAACAGTGCATGCAAATGCAAAAATAAAACCAACAACAAATAATACTGGAACAGAAAATAAACCATATATACCAGATAAACCATTTAGTCCACAGAATCCAGTAATACCAGTAGGATTCCATACAGTAGATACTCCAGATGCACAATGGGGAGATAATGCAGATGACTGGAATAAAGGTTTAGTAATAGCAGATAATATTAATAATAATGAATTTGTATGGGTGCCTGTTGATGGTTCAAATGTGCCATATGAAAGATGGTGTGATAGTGGAGAAGTACCTCATTCAATTAATGAATTTGAAGATGTACTTCCGGATGGAGTAAATGAATATTACCAAATAAATACATACAAAGGATTTTATATAGGAAGATATGAAGCAGGAATACCAGAAGGAAGCACTTCTGCTAGTGACGTAATAGGAACACCAGTAAGTAAGCCAAATAAAGTGCCATGGGGCAACATGAGTTATAAAAATGCAAAAACAAATGCAGAGCTGATGTATACAGGAAATAAAGTAAAAAGTGGATTATTAACAGGAACAATGTGGGATACGACTTTAAAATGGTTAATTGTAAGTAAATCAATAAGTAATGATGAAGCCGATGAAGACAGTATGTCATGGGGAAATTATAAAAATTCAGTTGTAACCGGAATAACAGAATATTCAGTGGATTATGGAAAAACATGGTTAAAAGGACAACCATCTAGTGGCAGCACGTATTTATTAAAAACTGGACATAGTAATTATACGAAGAAAAATAATATATATGACTTAGCTGGTAACTTACTAGAATGGACTGGGGAATATCATAATGCGTGGAGAAATTTACGCGGTGGAGGTTATGCAGGCACACGGAAGTAATAGTGATCAATATCCGGCAGGTTCCCGTTATAGAGAAGATCGTGAATTGTTTGATAGTTATAGTTTTGGATTCCGATGTGCACTTTACATAATGTAAATTCTCAATTATTTAATAATAGAGTAAAAAAATATTATGAATTTACACATTTAGTTTGAAATTCTCTTAAAAATGGAGAATGTGAAAATGTAAAAAAGAGAATGCAAAAAAATTTTGTGTAAACTAAAAAATAAATACCTTTTATGATATAATAAAAAATCAAGAAAGTTATAATATAACCTCGCCCTGTGCAAATTTGCACAGGGCTTTCCATTTTCAAAAAAATATGATATACTTTTAATATTAAAAACAAAAAGGACATAAAATATGAATAATAAAGAAAAATATATGAAGGAAGCCATAAAAGAGGCATTAAAAGCATATAAAAAACTAGAAGTACCAGTAGGAGCAATAATAGTAAAAGACGAAAAAATAATAGCAAAAGCACACAATATAAAAGAAACAAAAAAAGACACCACAAAACATGCAGAAATACTAGCAATACAAAAAGCAAGTAAAAAATTAGAAACATGGAGATTAACAGACTGTGAAATGTATGTAACATTAGAGCCATGTACCATGTGCACAGGAGCTATAATAAATTCTAGAATAAAAAAAATATATATCGGAACAATGGACGAAAAAACAGGAGCATGTGGCTCAGTATTAAACCTATTAGAAAATTACAAATTTAATCATAAAGTAGAAATGGAAAAAGGAATTTTAAAAGAAGAATGTAAAAAAATATTACAAGATTTTTTTAAAAAACTAAGAGAAATAAAAAAATTAGAAAAATAATTTGAGGCTTATCAAAACAAATTTATGTCTTGAAAGGAATGGAAATGGAAAAAATAAATAAAAATATGCAAAAAATAATAAGAATGGCAACAATAATGTTTATAGCCATATTAATTTTAATAATAGTTGTACTATTAATATTAAAATATCAAGTAGAGGGCGAAAAAAACATGCCATTTGAATTAAGTAAAATAATGGTAATAAGTACGGCAGAAGGAATTAGTAAAGAAGAAAATCAAACTTCATGGAATTTAAACATAGTACAAAATAACGATATATACATAGAAATAAGCAAAAATAAAAATTATAAAGAAACAGAAATAATAGATAAAATAACATTAGATAATTTTAAAGTAATAAAAGCACCAGAAATAGGAGATATTACTATATATAGACCAACAAGTGAAGAAAATAAAACTTATGATAATATAGAAGAAAATATAATAAAAGATAAATTGGGATATGTTGGAAGTACAGAAACTAATATAAAAAATCTAGAACTTGCAAATCAAGGTGGAATGATATTATTAAGATATTCATTAAATAATGTAAGTGAATATTATTCAGAAGAAGACACAGAAATAAAACATGATGGAACATTACTTGCAAAAACAAATATATCAATGGAACAAATACAATGTGAAGTGGCATTTGATTTAACAATAGAATTAAAATCAGGAATAAGTTATAAAGGTACAGTAAATTTAAAGTTACCATCAGGAAATATAGTAGAACAAGGAACTTCAAGTGTAGAAATTACAGATTTTGATGATGTAGTATTTAAAAGATTATAATTTAATTTTGTTTAGTACACTGTACAAAATTATAAAAAAATAATATTTTGTTTAATACAATGAACAAAATATTGAAAAGTATTTGACAAATATAATTATTCTTTGTATAATAAATATAGGAAATGAAGAAACCACAAACGTGGTTTGCCATCGTAATTATGTAAAAACACATCTACAACGGTCAAATTACAGATGTGTTTTTATTGTTTTATTTGCTTAAAATTATATTAAGTATAATTAAGGCAAATCACAACTATTGTTGTGGATTAAAAGTGGCAAACCCATCTGCTTATTCTTATTTCCTATGTTTTATAGTGTAACATATATATTTATAAAAAACAATAAAAAAGAACAAATTTTTGTAAAAAAATTCAATAAAAAACACTTGCAAAAATAAAAATAACAGTATATAATATTTAAGAGTCTAACTCTTGTATGGAAAGTAAACCAATAAAAAACTATGAACCTTGTCAGGTCCGGAAGGAAGCAGCAATAAATAGCGTATTTATGTGGAATTTACTTTCCATAGAGGGGTTAGACTTTTGAAAAATTAAAGTTTTAGAGGTGTAATTATGGCATATAAAGCACTATATAGAAAATTTAGACCAACAACATTTGCAGAAACAGTAGGACAAGAACATATAACAAAAACTCTAAAAAATCAGATAATAGCAGGAAGAGTAGGTCATGCATACCTATTTAATGGAGGGAGAGGAACAGGAAAAACAACAACAGCAAAAATATTAGCAAAAGCAATAAACTGTTTAAATCCAAAAGATGGAGAACCATGTAATGAATGTGAAATATGCAAGGGAATAATGTCGGGCTCATTAACAGATGTTGTAGAAATGGATGCAGCATCAAACAATAGTGTTGAAGATATACGTTCTATAAGAGAAGAAGTAAATTTTTTACCAACACTTGCAAAATATAGAGTGTATATAATAGACGAGGTACATATGCTATCAACAGGAGCATTTAATGCACTATTAAAAACATTAGAAGAACCACCAGAACATGTAAAATTTATACTTGCAACAACAGAACCACAAAAAATACCACCAACTATACTTTCAAGATGTCAAAGATTTGACTTTAAAAAAATATCAAACGAGAATATAATAAAACGATTAAAAATAGTATGTAAAGAAAGTAATATAGAAGCAACAGAAGGGGCATTAAACACGATAGCAGTATTATCAGAAGGCGCAATGAGAGATGCATTAAGCATATTAGAAAGATGCATACAAGATGGAGACACAAAAATAGATGAAGATAAAGTAAAAGACTTAGTTGGAATACCAAAACTTACATATATAAGTAAATTAACAGAAGCAATTTTTGATAACAATGTAGAAAATGCATTACAAAGTACAGAAGATGTATTAAATGAAGGAAAAGATGTTACAAATTTCTTATGGGAAATGATAAAATATGTAAAAGACATATTAGTATATAAAACAAGTAAAAATACACAAATATACAATAAAGAAGAAATAGAAAAAATACAAGAATTAGCAGAAAAAGCATCAAAAGAAAGATTATTAAATATTATATACGAATTATCTCAACTAGAAAACGAAATAAAAATGTCATCACAAAAAATAATAATGTTCCAAACAGGAATAATAAAATTATGTATGGTACATAAAAATGAGGGAACAGAAGAATTAGAAAATCGTATAGAAAAGTTAGAACAAGCATTAAAAAATGGAATAGTAACAGCAAAAACAGTTACTGAAAAACCAAAAGTTACATTAGAAAAAAATGAGCCAATAAAAAACGTAGAAGTTAATAAAACAGAAAAGAAAAAAACTGAAAAACCTGCACAAGCAGGCTCAATACAAGAAAATTGGAAAAACATTGTAAATGACCTAAAAACAAGTGGAAAAATAATGTTATATACAAATTTAATGAACACAAATGCAGTAGAAAAAAATGATATGACAGTTGAAATAGAATTTCCAAATGGAATTACACCTTTTGGAAAAACAGTATTAGAAAAAAGTGAAAATATAAATGAAATAGAAAAACAAGTATCAATAGCATGTGGAAAAGAAATGCGAGTTAAATTTGTAGATACTAAAAAAGAAAATGCACAATTAGAAAATAACGCAAATAGCATTGAAGCAATTGCAAAAAATTTAGATGTGCCATTTAATATAATAGAAGAATAAAAATTTAAGGAGGAGATAAAAATGTCAAAAAGAGGAGGATTCCCGGGAGGAATGGGAGGATTTGGTGGAATGAACATCAACCAACTAATGAAGGAAGCAAAAAAAATGCAAGCAGATATGGAAAAAACACAAGTTGAATTATCACAAAAAGAGTTCGAGGCAACAGCAGGTGGAGGAGCAGTTTCTGTAAAAGTATCAGGAAGTAAAGAAGTAAAAGAAATAATAATAAAAAAAGATGTAGTAGACCCTGATGATGTAGAAATGTTACAAGATTTAATTTTAACCTGTGTAAATGAAGCATTAAGAAAAGTAGATTCTGAGCAATCTGCACAATTCGGCAAATATAACATACCAGGATTTTAATAGAGAGTAGGAAAAAATATGTCAGTATATTCACCATCAATAGAAAAATTAATAGAAGGTTTTGAAAGACTTCCAAGCATAGGACATAAAACGGCCGTAAGACTTGCATTTCATATACTAAATGCAACAAATGAAGAAACAGAAGAATTTATTTCTGCTATAAGAAATGCAAAACAAAATTTAAAATATTGTTCAAAGTGTTTTAATATTTCAGATACAGACCCTTGTCCAATTTGTAGTAATCAAAAAAGAGATGCTAGTGTTATTTGTGTTGTAGAAGATGTAAAAGATATAATAGCAATGGAAAGAACGCATGAATTTAAAGGAGTTTATCATGTACTACATGGTTCAATATCGCCTATGAATGGAATAGGACCAGACGATATAAAAATAAAAGAATTATTACAAAGAATTCAAAGTGGAGAAACCATAACAGAAATAATAATTGCAACAAATCCAAGAGTAGAAGGAGAAGCAACTGCAATGTATCTTTCTAAATTAATAAAACCATTGGGAGTAAAAGTAACAAGAATTGCACATGGAATTCCAGTTGGAGGAGACCTAGAATATACAGACGAAATCACTTTAACTAAGGCATTAGAAGGAAGAAGAGAAATTTAAATTTAAAAAAGTATGAATAAAATATATATAATCTGTAAAAAAACATAGATAAACATATAAAAAATCTATGCTTTTTTTTATCCTAGCAATATCTTACAAATATCAATTGTTGAATGTTTTTTAGCAAATAATCTAGCATTAATTTTCATTCTTCTCATCAAAGAAGGATTATTAAAAATTTCCCTTAAAACATCTTCAACATTATCTTTTTTTCTAATCCAAATAGCAAGATGTTCCTTTTCCAAAAACTCTGCATTTTCTTCTTCCTGACCGGGAATTGGATTTATTACAATAATAGGTAAACCAGACGCCAAACTTTCAGTTGTTGTTAAACCACCGGGTTTTGTAATAACCATATCAGAAATACTCATAAGTTCCGGAATTTTATTTGTATAAGAAAGAACCTTAATAGAATCCTCTTTATTATTTTCCTTAACAATTTCATCAAAATTCTTTTTCATCTTTTTATTTTTACCGGAAATAGCAATAATCTGAATATTATCAAAATTTTTAGCAAGAGTATCTAACATTTTATAAGTTTTACTTTTGCTAAGACCAAACTCTCCACCAGCGAAAAATAAAATAGTTTTCTTATTAGGTTGTAAGCCAAAATAATTTAAAGTTTCTTGCTTGTTATAACTTTGTAAAAACCTATTAGAAAGAGGAATACCAGTTGCAAAAACTTTATAAGAAGGAATTCCACTTTTAATAAGTTCATTTTTCATTTCCTCGTGAGCCACAAAATAATAATTCATATACTCTGAATCTGTTAGCCATTGAGGATGTGGGCAATAATCTGTCATAACAGTTGCAAGTTCACATTGAATTTTCCTCTTTTTTTTCAAATATGCACACATTTGACTTGCAAAAGGATGTGTTGAAATTATTAAATCTGGCTGAATTGTTTGCAAAAGTTGCTTTAATTTCTTTGACATAACTATATTTGATGTATGACTTATTCTTGAAATAGGTCCCTTTTTAGACTTTGTATAAACTCTTCCCCAAGCCCAAGGAACTTTTCTTGCCATTTCATTATAAGCAGTAACAGTAATTTTGTTAAAACTGTGATTTATATATTCTATACAATCTACCAAAATCGTATCAACATTTTTATAATATGTATCTATTTGTTCTTTTATTGATTTTGCAGCACTAAGATGACCTCCACCATAAGAACCATAAAAAATCAATACTTTTTTCATAGTTAAAAAATCCTTTCATATAATGTATAACTATTTTACCACATATATATAAAAAATTCAAAAAAAATTGAAAAATAATTTAATAAAATATTTTACAGTATAAATTATGAAAAAAAGTAAAAAATATATAAAAATACAAAGAAAAAATAAGTTTATTGGAGGAATTATTTTGGAAAATATGAAAAATAATACAAAAATGAAAATAATGATAGCAATAATAGTTATACTTGTAATAGCAGTAATAGGTTTAATAATATATATGAATTCAAATAAAAAAGAATATAAACAAGTATCTTCAAACATATACAATATGTCGTTTTATGAAGCGGTTGACTATGTAGATAATGTAGAAACATATTTAGCAAAATCTTTAATATCAACGTCACCAGAATATGGTGCAAAAACTTTAATGTATGTATGGAGAGAAGCAAACTTAGCACAAGCATATTTAGCACAAATACCATTATCAAATGAAGGATTATCAAATACATCTAGATTTTTAAATCAAGTAAGTGATTATAGTTATTCATTAGCAACAAAAAATATTTCAGGAGAAGAATTAACAGATGAAGATTTAAGTAATTTAAAACAATTACACGATTATAGTATGCAATTAAAAGATACATTAATGCAATTAACAGAAGAAATATCAACAGGAGTAATAAGTTGGGAAGAATTAACAAATAATCAAAATGTAGATTATGCACAACAAGTATCAAATATGTCACAAGACGGTTTTGCAAATATAGAAGATAACTTCCATGAATATGCTGGATTAATATATGATGGAGCATTTTCAGAGCATATAACAACTATGGAGAAAAAAGGTTTAACAGGTGAAGATGTAGATGAAGAAACTGCAAAAAACATAGCCCAAGAATTTATAGGCGCAGATAAAATAGAAGAAATAACTTCTAATGGATTTTCTGAAAATGGTACAATACAATGTTATACCTTCTATGTAAAAATGAAAGATGGAGACAAAAACAACAATGCAAGTATTGCAGTATCAAAAAAAGGTGGACATGTAGTCTATATGAATTATAATAGAGATACTGAAAATGAAGAAATAACACAAGAGCAAGCAGATGAAATTGGAAAAAATTTCTTAAAAGAAAAAGGCTTTGAAAACATGAAGGAAACTTATTATTTAAAAAATAATGGTGTTGTAACAATAAATTATGCGTATCAACAAGATGATGTAGTAATTTATCCAGATTTAATAAAATTAAAAGTTGCATTAGACAATGGAGAAATTTTAGGAATTGAAACAACAGGATACTTAAATTCTCATTTTGAAAGAACTTTACAACAACCAAAAATTAGTATAGACGAAGCAAGAGATACAATAAATAAAGATTTAGAAATAGGAAGTGAAGGTTTAGCAATTATACCAACAGAATATAAAACAGAAGTGTTATGTTGGGAATTTAAAGGAAAAGTAGAAGATAGAGAATTTTTAGTATATATTGATGTAGAAACAGGCAAAGAGCAAGATATATTAATGATAGTAAATACGCCAAATGGAACATTAACAATGTAACAAAAAATCAAAAATTTTCTAATAATATTAATATTAAAATTACAAATAATATTTGTAAAGAAGGTTAAAAAATTTGCTTTATAAAATTTTATAAAGTAAAAATCTTCTTAAAAATATGGAGGTATTTTAATATGTCTAGAAGAACAAGTATAATGTCTGAAAATTTAAAAGAAGAAATCGCTAAAGAACTTGGTGTATATGACCAAGTTAAAAAAGATGGTGGTTGGGGAAATGTTTCTGCAAAGACATGTGGAAATATTGTTTCAAAAGCCATAGAAATAGCAAATAGAAATGTTCAATAAGATTATTAAAAAAATTAATTAATTGAAATTAAATTGTGATATGAACCCAAAATGTTATAAAAACATGGAGGGTTTTTATCATGTTTAAATATAATATTTGACATTGGCTTGAAATAGGTATATTATTAGAACAAATTAATATAATAAAAAGAGGTATTTTAAATGAAAAATATAACTGTAAAAGATATAGTTACAATATGTAACGGAGAGTTAGTATATGGAAATGAAAAAATTGTATGTGAAAATTTTTCAAGAGATACAAGATATATAGAACCAAATGATGTATATATTGCAATTAAAGGTCAAAATTTTGATGGAAATTTATTTTATGAAGAAGCATTAGAAAAAAAAGCAAGTGTATGTATTTTACAAGATATAAATGTAGATATAGAAAAATTACAAAAATATGAAAACATTGCAATAATAAAAGTAAAAGATACAATAAAAGCACTACAAGAAATTGCTACATATAAAAGAAAATTATATAATATACCAGTAATTGCAGTTACTGGAAGTGTTGGAAAAACAAGTACAAAAGATATAATAGCAAGTGTAATGTCAGAAAAATATAATGTATTAAAAACACAAGGAAACTTTAATAATCATATAGGATTACCACTAACAATTTTAGGATTAAAAGACCATAATGCAATGGTAGTAGAAATGGGAATGAACGCATTTGGAGAAATAAGAACACTAACAAACATAGCAAAACCAACAATGTGTGTAATAACAAATATAGGCACCTCACACATAGGAGAACTAGGTTCAAGAGAAAATATATTAAAAGCAAAATTAGAAATTTTAGAAGGTATGCAGGAAAAAGGCACAGTTATAATCAATAATGATAATGACCTATTAAATATTTGGTCTAAAAATAACACTACATATAATGTAAAAACTTATGGAATAGAAAATGAAAGTAATATCATGGCAAAAAATATAATTCTAAAAGAAGATGGCAGTATGTATAATGTAAAAATAGGAGATAAAGAATATAATGTTAAAGTTCCAGTTGGTGGAAATCATTTTATATACAATAGTTTGTGTGCAATGTGTGTAGGTTTAGAAAATGGAATAGAAATAGAAAAAATAATTGATGGAATACGTAAATTTGAATTAACAAAAAATAGAATGGACATACAAAAAAATAGTGAAGGAGTAACAATAATAAATGATACATATAACGCAAGTTATGATTCTATGAAGGCATCAATAGAATATTTATCAAGCCTAAAAGGTAGAAAAATAGCAGTTTTAGGAGATATGCTTGAATTAGGAGAATTTTCAAAAGACTTACATGAAAAAGTTGGAAGTGAAGTTTATAAAAATAATATAGACATATTAATTGTATGCGGAAAAGAAGCAAAACATATATCAAATAAAGCAGTTGAATTAGGTATGGAAAAGTCGAAAGTAAAAGAATTTGAAGAATTAGAAGAGGTTATTAATTATTTAAAATCAATATTAAAAAAAGAAGATGTTGTACTATTAAAAGCATCAAATGGAATGCACTTTAACAAAATTGTAGAACAAATTTTATAATTATAATTAAATTTTAATGCTAAATAAACAAATGCAGGAGTATAAAGTATTTAATCTTAGGAGGTTGTATGAAAAAAGTTGGAGTTATTTTTGGTGGAATTTCAACAGAACATGATGTATCTATTGTATCTGGAACATCAGTAATAAAAAACCTAGATAAAACAAAATACGAAGTTACACCTATATATATTTCAAAAGAAGGCGAATGGTATATATACAATGTGCCTGTTAATAAAATTACAACATTAAAAGTAGGAGAAAAAATAGAAAACCTTGTAAAAATAGAAAATGTAATAGAAACATTAAAAAAATGTGATGTATTATTTCCAGTATTACATGGTGTAGGAGGAGAGGATGGCTCAATTCAAGGTTTATTTGAATTATTAAAAATACCGTATGTTGGTTGTGGAGTTTTAGCATCTAGCATTGGTATGGATAAGGCTTATACTAAAATAATATTTGAAAAAGCAAAAATCAAACAAGCAAAATATGAATATATAAGAAAAATAGAAAATGAATACATATACATAGATAAAGAGTTTAATGAAAGTAAATGTTCATTAGAAGAAATATGCAATATTTTAGTAGATAAACTAAAATTTCCAATGTTTGTTAAACCATCAAATTCAGGCTCATCAGTTGGAATTAATAAAGCAAAAAATATTGAAGAATTAAAAGAATTTATAGAATATGCGTCTAAATTTGACACTAAAATTTTAATAGAAGAAGGAATAATAGGTAGAGAAGTAGAATGTGCAGTATTAGGAAATGTTGATGTAATATCCTCATGTGTTGGAGAAATAGTACCAGCAGAAGAATATTATTCTTTTGATGCAAAATATAATAATGCAGAATCTTTATGTATAATGCCTGCAGATATTCCAAAAGAAATATCTAATAATATTAGAGATTTAGCAATAAAAGCATTTAAAGCAATAGATGGAAAAGGCTTATCAAGAGTAGATTTCTTTATAGAAAAATCCACAAACAATATTTACATCAATGAAATAAACACAATGCCAGGATTTACAGAAATAAGTATGTATCCTAAATTATTCGAAAAAGTAGGTTATAAATATCCAAAACTATTAGATGAATTAATAAAATTAGCGCACATTGGGGACGTAAAAAATGTGCAAAGTTTATGATAGGAAAATTTATATAATTTTACATAAACATCTTGCACAATTTAAAAAAATATGATACAATAGCAATGTTTTAAATACATTGCTATTAAATTTTTAGTAATGTATTAAATAAAAATAGGAAAAAAATTCCTTACTCACAAGTAAGTTGTGGGTTATATATCCATAAGGAGGTGAAATATAATGAATAAATACGAAAGTGTTATCATTATTAATCCAAGTCTAGAAGAGGAAGCTATAAAAAGCTTAATAACAAAATTCACAGACATAATTAATAATGAAGGAACAGTTGAAAAAGTTACAGAAATGGGAAGAAAAAAACTTGCTTACGAAATACAAAAAAATAAAGAAGGATACTATGTAGTATTCAATTTCGAAGCAAAACCAGAATTAATTGCAGAACTTGAAAGACAATACAGAATAACTGATGAAGTTATCAAATTTATAGTTGTTAAAAATGAAGAATAATTTAACAATTATATTGGGGGCAATTTTTAAAATAGAAAGAGGTAGAAAAATATGAACAAAGTAATATTAATGGGAAGATTAACAAGAGATCCAGAAGTTAGATATACTCAAACAAATAACACACTAGTTGCAAGTTTTAGTTTAGCAGTAAATAGAAGATTTGTAAGACAAGGAGAAGAAAGACAAGCAGATTTTATAAACATAGTTGCTTGGGGAAAACAAGGAGAATTTTGTAGTAAATATTTTAAAAAAGGCCAACAAGTAGGTGTAATAGGAAGAATTCAAACACGTTCATGGGATGATGACCAAGGTCAAAAACATTATGCAACAGAAGTTGTTGCAGAAGAAGTATATTTTGCAGATAGCAAAAGAGATGGGGCAACAAATGGAAATGGAAATTTTGAAAACACATTTGGAAATGAAATAGCAGAAGCAAGTTCAGAGTTTGAAATGTCTTCAACAGATGACCTACCATTCTAAAAGGGAGGAGAATAGAAAATGGCAGACAAAAAACAAAATAGAAGAAATAACAGAAATAATAATGATGAGGATTTCAATCCAAAATTTAGAAAACAAAGAAAAAAAGTATGTGCTTTATGTAGCGATAAAAACTTAGTATTAGATTATAAAAATGCAGAACAATTAAAAAAATTCGTTAATGAAAAAGGAAAAATCTTACCAAGAAGAGCAACAGGAGCATGTGCAAAACATCAAAGAGATATAACATTAGCAGTAAAAAGAGCAAGACATATCGCTGTGTTACCTTACACACAAATTTAATTTTAAGAATAAAAAAAAAACTCGGATTTTTAAAAAAATCCGAGTTATTTTTTTTGCACGCTCTATATCTTCATTAGTTGCAGAACGAACACCATCAAGTTCATATTTAAAACCAAGATTTTCCCACTTAAATTTACCCATATCATGATAAGAAAGAAAATCAACCTTCTCTACTGTTTTCAAACTCAAAAGAAAATCTTTTAACTTTAATAAATCATTTTCATCATCAGTAATACCAGGAATAATAACCTGTCTAATCCAAATAGGAATAGAATTATCACTTAAATACCTTGCAAACTCCAATTCTTTTTCATTTGAAAAACCAACTAATTGCTTACACTTTTCACTATCAATATGTTTAATATCAAGTAAAACTAAATCAGTTAAACTTAATAACTCTTTAATATCGTCTGTAATATTAAACATACCAGAAGTATCAATAGCCAAATGCAAATTATATTCTTTTAACCTTTTAAAAAGATTAATCAAAAACTTTACCTGTAAAAGAGGTTCACCACCACTAACTGTAACACCACCTGATGGATAAATATAATTTTTGTAAGTCAAAATTCTATCTATTATTTCATCAATACTATAAATTTGATTATTTTCAGTAGACCACGTATCTCTATTGTGGCAATATTTACATTGCAAATGGCATCCTTGAAAAAATATTACAAACCTAATACCCGGACCATCAACAGTACCAAAAGATTCAAAAGAATGCACATTTGCGAAATTTTCTTTATCAAAATTATTCATAAAACCCTCACTAAATCTTCTCATGAATTGTACGATTTATTACATCAAGTTGTTGCTCTCTAGTTAATTTTGTAAAGTTTACGGCATAACCAGAAACTCTAATAGTTAATTGTGGATATTTTTCAGGATGATCCATAGCATCTTGTAAAAGTTGTCTATCAAAAACATTAACATTAATATGATGACCTTCTTGTGAGAAAAATCCGTCTAACATATTAACTAAATTATCAACTTGTATTTCTCTATCACTACCAAGAGTTGCAGGTGTAATTGAGAAAGTATAAGAAATACCATCTTCTGCATATTGATAAGGTAATTTCGCAATAGAATTCATAACTGCAAGTGCACCATTAGTATCCCTACCATGCATTGGGTTGGCACCGGGACCAAAAGGTTCTCCTGCTTTTCTTCCATCTGGTGTATTTCCAGTTGCTTTACCATAAACAACATTTGAAGTAATTGTAAGAATAGATAAAGTAGTTCTAGAATTTCTATAAGTTTGATATTTTTGTAATTTTCCAAGAAAATCTTTTGTAATTTGAACAGCAATACTATCAACTCTATCGTCATTATTACCGAACTTTGGAAAATCTCCTTCAACTGCATAATCAACTGCTAGTCCATCTTCATTTCTAATAACTTTTACTTTTGCATATTTAATAGCAGATAAAGAATCAGTAACAACAGAAAGACCTGCAATACCACATGCCATTGTTCTTAATATATCTTTATCATGTAAAGCCATTTCAATTGCTTCATAAGAATATTTATCATGCATATAATGAATATCATTTAATGCTTTAATATAAATTTTTGCAACATAATCCATCATATTATAGAATTTATCAATAACTTCATCATAATCTAAATATTCAGATGTAATTGCTTCAAACTTAGGTGTAACTTGTTTACCAGTAATTTCGTCTTTACCACCATTAATAGCATATAATAAAGTTTTAGCAAGATTGGCTCTTGCACCAAAGAATTGCATTTGTTTACCAACTCTCATTGCAGAAACACAACAAGCAATAGCATAGTCATCTCCGTGGAATTTTCTCATTAAATCATCATTTTCATATTGAATAGAAGATGTTTTAATAGAAAGTTCAGTAGCAAATCTTTTAAAACCAGTAGGTAAATTAACAGACCATAAAACTGTTAAATTTGGTTCAGGGGCAGGACCTAAGGTGTTTAATGTGTGTAAAATTCTAAAAGAGTTTTTAGTAACTAATGTTCTTCCATCTATACCCATACCACCAATAGACTCTGTAACCCAAACAGGATCTCCAGAGAATAATTCGTTATATTCAGGTGTTCTTAAAAATCTAACTAATCTTAATTTCATTACAAAATGATCTACTAACTCTTGAGCGATTTCTTCTGTAATAGTACCATTTTTCAAATCTCTTTCAATATAAATATCTAAGAAAGTAGAAGTTCTACCTAAACTCATTGCAGCACCATTTTGGTCTTTAATTGCTGCTAAATATCCAAAGTATAGCCATTGAATAGCCTCTTTTGCATTTGAAGCAGGTCTAGAAATATCATATCCATATTTTTGAGCCATAACTTTTAAACTCTCTAAAGCCTTAATTTGCTCACTAACCTCTTCACGATGTTTTATAATTTCTTCATCAAAATAATCTACATTTAATAACTCAAATTCATTTTTCTTATCTTCAATTAAAGCATCAACACCATAAAGGGCAACTCTTCTATAATCTCCAATAATTCTACCACGACCATAACCATCTGGAAGGCCAGTAATTAAATGAGAACTTCTTGCTGCTCTAATATCAGGTGAATAAACACTAAAAACACCATCATTATGAGATTTTCTAATATTATTAAAAATATAATCAACCTCAGGGTCAACCTCTCTATCATAAGCTTCACAAGATTTTTTAACAATTTTTATACCACCAAAAGGCATAATTGCTCTTTTTAAAGGAGCATCAGTTTGAAGACCAACAATTTCTTCTAAATCTTTACAAATATAACCAGCATCATGTGCTGAAATTGTTGAAATAGTTTTAGTATCTATATCTAAAACTCCACCTTTAGAGTTCTTTTCCTTATTATATAGGTCTAATACTATATTCCATAATTGTTTTGTTTTTTCTGTTGCTGAAGCAAGAAATGAAGAATCTCCTTCATAAGGAGTATAATTTTTTTGAATAAAATCTCTTACATTAATTTCTGTTTTCCAGTCACCAGAATTAAAATTTTCCCATTCTTTAAATTCCATAAAAATCCTTCTTTCCTTTTTTTTCATAATTATAGCACAGTAAAATTAAAATCACAATACTAGTATTTTCAAAAATAAAAAAAATATTTATAAATTAAAATATCAATATCTTGCAGGATTATAATATATATTTTTTTCAAGAAAATTTGTCAGGTCTCTTGGGTAATCCGTGAGCCGTTGGCTTAACAAACTTTTCTTTCAAAAAATATATAATTATACTCCTGTATTGTAAATGTATTATAAATGTATTGTAAAATTTTAGATAAAAATTTAAACGAATTTACGATTATTTCTTGACTTTTGAAGAAAATCAAGATAAGATATAGTAGTAAAAAAATAACAACTTAAAACTTTTAAGGAGGAAAATTATTTATGGGAGAAGTTATTGTTATAACATCAGGAAAAGGTGGAGTAGGAAAAACAACAACAACTGCAAATTTAGGTTCTTCATTAGCATTAGAAGGAAAAAAAGTTGCATTAATAGATACAGATATAGGACTTAGAAACTTAGATGTTGTTATGGGCTTAGAAAATAGAATTGTATATGATATAGTAGATGTTGTTGAAGAAAAATGTAAATTAAGACAAGCCCTTATAAAAGATAAAAGATTTGAAGAACTTTTCTTATTACCTGCTGCACAAACAAGAGATAAAAGTGCCGTAAACGAAGAACAGATGATAGAACTTACAAAAAAACTTAAAGAAGAATTTGACTATATACTTATAGACTGCCCTGCTGGAATTGAACAAGGCTTTAAAAATGCAATAGCAGGTGCAGATAGAGCAATAGTAGTTACAACCGCAGAAATATCTTCAATAAGAGATGCAGATAGAATAATTGGTTTACTAGAATCTTCTGAAATAAAAAATCCAGAGTTAGTTGTAAATAGATTAAGACCAAATATGGTTAAAAAAGGTGAAATGATGGATGTAGACGACATAGTAGATTTATTATCAATAGATTTAATAGGCGTTGTACCAGATGATGAATACATTATTACACAAACAAATAAAGGTGAACCTGTTGTTTCAAATAAAAAAGCCCCTTCTGGTAAGGCATATAGAGAAATAGCAAAAAGAGTATTAGGAGAAAATATAGAAGTAACAATACCGGGTAGAGAAACAGGATTTTTCTCGAAACTAAAAAATTTCTTTAAAAAATAATAAAGAAAATTTGGCTTTGCCATTAAATTATAGTAGAGGAAGGTATGGTATATGTTTGAGAGCATTATAAATTTTTTTAAAAAACTAGGAAAAAATGACAAAGAAAAAACAAATTCAAAGGATGCTGCAAAAGAAAGATTACATTTAGTATTAATGCAAGATAGAGCAAATGTATCAGCAGACTTTTTAGATTTAATGAAACAAGAAATAATAGATGTTATTAAAAAATATATAGATGTTGATGAAAATGAAATAGATGTTAGATTAACAAATAAAACTAATGAAGATGGTACAACAGGTGCACCAGCACTATATGCAAATATTCCTATTATTAGTATAAAAGAAGAAGCAAAAAAAGAAGTAAAAGCAGAAAAAGAAAAAATTGAAAAAATAACAGAAAGTGCAAAAGAAATAATAGAAAATGTAAATAAAGAAGTTGAAGCAGAAAAAGAAAATAAAGAGCAAAAAGAAGAAAAAATAGAAGAAAAGCACGAAGAAAAAAACGAAGAGAAAGACGAAAAAAATAAAGAAGAAAATAATGAGGAAAAGTCTGATTCTACAAATAAAGATAAAAAAGAAAATGCATAAAATACTAAAAAATGGATTTAATATATAAAAATAAATTGTAGAGGAAGATTAATGAAGAAAAAATTTCTAAAAAATATAGAATGGGGAATACTTATTTGTTGTATTATATTGTTAATAATAGGTTTAATAGCAATATATTCATCAACAAATGATACGGCGCATGATGAATTTAAAAAGCAAATAATATGGATGCTAGTTAGTATACCTATTGCAATAGTTGTTGTATTTATAGATTATAATTTAATAGCAAAAATATCACCAATATTTTATGGAATTTTCTTAGCCCTACTTGTTGGAGTATTATTTACACCAGAAGTAAATGGGGCTCATAGTTGGTTTAAATTAGATGAAACCTTAGCATTTCAACCTAGCGAATTTGCAAAAATTTTCATAATAATTTTTCTAGCAAGTATTATGGTAAAAATGCAAAAAAAAGGAAAAAAAGAAATAAATAAAATATGGAAATTAGCAATTATATTATTAATAGTAGCAGTACCATTAGTATTAATAGTAATGCAACCAGACTATGGAACAGCAACAGCATTTATTATAGCAACAATAGCAATGTTATTTGTTGCAGGAATTAATAAAAAATATATAATAACATGTATATTATTAGTAGTAATTACAGTTCCAGTATTATATTTATTTATATTACCAGAACATGCGAAAGCAAGAATAGATGTATATTTAAACCCAGATTTAGATCCAAGAGGTTCAGGATATAATATAATACAATCAAAACTAGCAATAGGAGCAGGTCAATTATTAGGTATGGGAGTATTAAAAGGAAACCAAACACAATTAGGCTATTTATACCCTAAAACAACAGACTTTATCTTTTCAGTAATTGGTGAAGAAATGGGATTTGTTGTATCAAGCCTAGTAATAGTAGTATATGTATTTTTAATAACAAAAGCAGTTTATGTATCAAAAACTGCAAAAGACGATTTAGGCTCATATATTGCAATAGGAATTGTAGGAATATTCTTTTTCCACATGATAGAAAATATTGGAATGACAATGGGACTTTTACCAATAACAGGTGTACCATTACCATTTGTTAGTTATGGAGGAAGTTCTTTAATTACAAACTTTATTTGTATAGGACTGTTATTAAATATAAGTGGAAGAAGACAAAAAACAATTTTTGTAGAGTAAAATATAAACAAGATAGATGGATAAAAACTTGGAGTAAAAAATGTTCATAAAAAAATTAAAAATAGGAAATGTAGAATTAGAAAATAATATAATATTAGCACCAATGGCAGGTATAACAGACCTGCCATTTAGAGTAATATGCAAAAACTTTGGAGTAGGTTTAGTATGTACAGAAATGGCAAGTTCAAAAGCAATTTTTTATGGTGATGAAAAAACAAAAAAATTGTTAGACATTACAGGAGAAAAAAGACCAATATCTGCACAAATTTTTGGTAGTGATATTGAATCTATGAAAGTTGGAGCAGAATATGTTAATACATTTGCAGATATTTTAGATATAAATATGGGTTGCCCTGCACCAAAAGTAATAAAAAATGGTGATGGTAGTAAACTACTTTTGAATTTAGAATTAGTTGAAAATATTGTTAAAGAAGTTGTAAAAGTATCTAAAATTCCTGTTACTGTTAAAATTAGAATGGGTTGGGATAATGAAAATATTGTAGCAGTAGAAGCGGCTAAGATAATAGAAAATGCAGGAGCAAGTGCAATTACAATTCATGGTAGAACAAGGCAAGATTTTTTCTCAGGAAAATGCAATTTAGACATTATAAAAAAAGTAAAAGAAAATGTAAAAATTCCTGTTATAGGAAATGGAGATATAGTAGATGTAGAAACTGCAAAAGAAATGTTTGAATATACAAAAGTTGATGGCATAATGATAGGAAGAGGAGCATTACGGAAATCCTTGGATATTTGAAAATATTATAAATGTATTACAAAATAATAAAGAAATACATATACCAACATTAGAGGAAAGATTTGAAGTTATAAAAAAACATATAGAACTAGAAGTAGAACAAAAAGGAGAAAATGTAGGAATAAAAGAAATGCGAAAACATTTAGCATGGTATACAAAAAATTTAAAAGATTCAAGTAAAATTAGACAACAAATAAATACAATAGAAGATAAAAATGAATTAATAAAGTGTTTACAAAATTATTTTAATACTATTGACAATTAAAATTCTAAATTATAAAATAGTTATATAATCAAATTGCAGGAGTAAATAACTTTATTAAAAATAAATGTAATTATGTAGGAGGTATATTATGGGATTAATTAAAGCAGCAGTAGGAGCAGCAGGAAGTACATTATCAGACCAATGGAAAGAGGTCATTAGATGTGAAGATATGGGAAATGACATATTAATGATGAAAAAAACAACACCAAATGGAGTAATATCAAATGGAAGTACAATAATAGTTGCACCAGACCAATGTGCAGTAGTTTATGATAACGGTAAAATTATAGATGCAACAGCAGAAGAAGGAACATATACATTCAATACATCTGGAACACCATCATTTTTTGCAGGACAATTTGGAGCAGTATTTAAAGAGATGTGGCAAAGATTTACATACAATGGAGGTACAGCAAAACAACAAGCAGTATTTTTCTTTAATTTAAAAGAAATAATAAAAAATCCATTTGGAACACCAAAACCAGTATCATATCAAGACTGGTCACATCCAATACAAAACCCTAGAACAAACGACTATTTACCATTAAGCGTTAATGTAAAATGTTTTGGTACATATACATTTAAAATGACAAATCCGGCTATATTTATGCAAGAAATAGCAGGAACAGCAGATGTATATAGAAAAGCAGATTTAATAGAACAAATGAGATCAGAAGTTATAGCAACATTTTCAAACGTATTAAATGAATTAGGAGATACAAAACATAAAGTTCCAGCATTAGAATTACAAAGTCAAACAGACGAAATAAAAGTAATGATGGATGAAAAAGTATTTGACGAACCAGTTAGAAGAAGAGGATTATCCATTGTAGTATTTGCAGTAGAATCAGTTTCACTAGACGAAGAATCACAAGAAAAAATTGATAAATATGAAGAAACTGCAGATTTATCTAACGCATCTATACAACAAGCAAAACTTGTTGATGCTTATGCAAATGCAGTACAAAATGCAGCAAGTAATGAAAGTGGTACAATGAATGGATTTTTAGGAATAGGTATGATGAATGCTGCTACAAATGGTATGATGGGAGGAATAGCACAAGCACCATGGCAAAATAATCAAAAGAAAAAATGTTCAAATTGTGGTAAAGAATTAGAAGAAAATGCAAAATTCTGCCCAGAATGTGGAAAACAACTATAAAATAAAAAATGAAGTGAATAATTTTTTAAAAGAAGAATAGATATTTAATAGTATCTATTCTTTTTTAGTTAGAGGGAGGTTTGTATGAAAAATAAAAAAATATTATTATTTATATTAATTTTATTAGTAGCAATATTAATTATCACTTTTTTTTATTTAAACACTTATAAAAATTCAAAAATAGTAAATAATATAGATAAATCAAATATTAAAGAATATATTTTAAATATTAGTTCGTATGAAGCAAAAGCCACAATAACAGTAAAAAGTAACAAAAATACAAATAAATATATTGTTAAGCAACAATACAACTTAAATAAAGTATTCAAGCAGGAAATTTTAGAGCCGGAAAATATTAAAGGCTTAATAACAATATATGATGGTAATAATTTAAAAATAGAAAACACAAAACTAAATTTATCTAATATATATGAAAATTATCAATTTATTTCAAATAACGTATTAGATTTATATGCGTTTTTAGAAAATTATAAAAATGCAATTAATCCAGAATATGAAGAAAATGATACACAAATTATTATGAAATTAAAAAATGATAATTTAAATAATTATAATATTTTTCAAAATCTATATATAGATAAAAACACAGCGTTACCAACAAAAATGGAAATAATAGACAAGAACCAAAATACACTAGTTTACATAGAATATAATGAGATAAGTTTTAATACTACAAGTAAAGAAGAAATATTAGCTTTCTCATTAGAAAATATAGAATCTAATATATAGAAAAAATAAAACATTATCTCAAAACTAAATTTAAAATATATAAAGCATATAAAAAAGTAAAATATATTGTAATATCAGGAGTGAATAAAATGATAGTTAAAAGAGGAGATATGTTTTATGCAGATTTAAGCCCTGTTATAGGCTCTGAGCAAGGTGGAATAAGACCAGTTTTAATAATACAAAATGATATGGGAAATAAATATAGTCCAACAGTAATAGCGGCTGCTATTACCTCTCAAACAGGAAAAAATAAACTACCTACTCATATAGAAATTGGTTCACAAGACTGTGGACTAAAATCTGATTCGGTTGTTTTAGCAGAACAAATTAGAACAATAGATAAGAGTAGATTAAAAGAAAAAATTGGGCATATAGATGATGGGCAAATTATAGATAAAATAAACAATGCATTAGGTGTAAGTTTTGGTTTGTAAAATAAAAATCATAGAGAAAAGAAGTGAAGTGAACCTCCTTGTTAGACTCTTTGTCTAACAACTTGGATTCACTTCATATTTTTATGAATTTTAAATTTTATTACGAAAAAAGTATAAAAGTAAGGAAAATTCGTCGTAAAAACATGCAAAATATTAAATTTGATTACGAAAAAAGCTGACTTTTCAGTAAAATTCGTCGTAAAATTTTTTATTAAACTCTTAATTTCTTAATAATCTTAACTTCATTATACAATTTTTGTATAATATCTTTTCTAGTAACAAAAGCTGCTTTATATTCTTCAAGAACGTTTTTATAATTTTCAAAAGTTTCACCTTGTGCAAATAACATCTTCATACCTTCTGAATAGTAATTTTTATCTTTTTCTTTTTTAGCCTTTTCACGTTTAGTATTGTAATTATCTATTTCTTCTAATCTTTTAATTTGTTCTTTTAAATAATCAACATATTCATATACACAACTTATTTCATAATAAGTATCGTCAATTACAACTTTAAATAATGCTTTAAGGGCCTTTTTATCAATTTTTCCAACTTTAAAATCTTTTGATAAATGATCTAATGCAATTGGACGGATATATGTAGAATCTTCTGTTGGATTAGAATCTTTAATAAGAATTTTTAAAGTTTCAGAAATACTAATGTGAGTTTTATATTGTCTTTTACTAACAATAGCATCGTATTCATCTGCAACTCTAATTATTTGTGCAACATAAGGAATATCTTTTTTCTTAACGCCATTAGGATATCCAGAACCATCTAAACCTTCATGGTGATATAAAGCACCAGCCGCATAAGGTCTTAATTTTAAATCCTTCATACAAATATTATAACCTATTGTAGTATGAGTTTTCATTATTTCATATTCTTTATCTGTAAGTGCACTTGGCTTTTGTAAAATTGATGGTGGAATAAATAATTTACCTATATCATGTAAATATGCACAAGTTGTTGCATATATTGTAAATTTTTGACCGCATCTTAAATATTCACAAATTCTACATGTTAAGTTTGCTACATTTTCACAATGTTTTCTTGTAAAAACATCTAGACTATCTAGCATATTTAACTGGTATCTCATTGTTTTGTCTAGATTATATGATTTTAATGCCGTAGGACTATAAAAATTAAATTCTTCTTTCATAAATGATTCCTTTCATTTGCAATTATAATACTAAACTAATATTAGCACATAAAAACAAAAAATGCAACAAAATTTTTTAAAAGTGCACATGGGGACGTTAAAAATGTGCAACTTCGCAAATTCGTACGCACATTGGGGACGCAAAATATGTGCAAGAGTGTAATAAAATTGATTTAAAAATTCCAGTGAACAAAATCACTGGAATTTTTGTATGAAAAGCAAATACAATTATTCAAGAAGAAAATCTATAATATTTATAACCTCTATACCATCTAACTGTTTATTTTTTACATTATC
>CANRES010000016.1 GCA_947629625.1 uncultured Clostridia bacterium
TTTTGGGGGTAAGGGGGAACTATGCCCTTTTTATTCTATTTTGGTTTCATTTTTCTAACTTTTATTTTCAAATTAACTCCTTTCAAGCAATTTAAATGCTTAAATAATCTTATATAAAACATTATATGATATAATTTAAAAAAATGGAATAGTTTACAAAAATATATTTGTGATATTTGGAAAGGCACTTTTATTATAAATATTGAAAAATGCAGAAAAATGTGCTAAAATTAAAGTATACAAGGTATTATAATTTAATTTGGTCAGTATTAAATTATTTTAACTTAAAAATAAAACTTAGGAGGTAATTAAAACTATGTTTGAGCAATTAATGGAAGCAAAAACATTTGACATTGAAATTGGCAAAGATATTTATCATTGTACAAGGCGGGGAGACAGTTTAAGCATTACAGGAGGCTTATTACATGAAAACATTTTTATAATTTCAGGCAAAAATGAAGTTATAGACTTTATAAAAAGAGTCGCTTCAACTAAAAAAGTAAATGTTGGCATACTAATTTTAAGTGGTTACAAAATAACTAACATTGAAAGGTTGCCAGAATTGAGAAGATTAATGAAAGCCAAAAAAATCATAATTACAGACCAAAACCACAAATTTATAGTTATAATTAACGAAGATGAACTGTTAATTACAATTGAAGATGTAGAAGAAATCATAAAAATTGAAGGCAAAGCCAATATAACTTCATTTTTATTACCACTAACTAAGAATGACATTTTTACAATAGCATCACTTATTATGGCAAACTATGAGTTAGAAATTGAAAACTGACCGATAACCTCTAATGAAATTTCATTAGAGGTTATTTACTTTTATTAAAAAATAAGGTATAATATATAACATAATTTATGGTAGATAGGAGATTTTATAAATGAACGAAAATGAAAATAATAATCAAGAACAAGAAATAGATGTAAACCATCTAATAAAAATTAGAAAAGAGAAATTACAAGAATTACAAGAAAAAGGAAAAGACCCTTTTGAAATTACAAAATATAATGTTACACATACAAGTAAACAAGTAAGAGATAATTATGAACAATTAGAGCAAAAAGATGTTACAATAGCAGGAAGAATAATAGCAAAAAGAATAATGGGAAAAGCATCATTTTGTACTATTCAAGATAGTGAAGGAAAATTACAAAGTTATGTAAGTATAAATGATTTAGGAGAAGAAAGTTATAAAGAATTTAAAACTTATGATATAGGAGATATAATAGGAATATCAGGTTTTGTATTTAAAACAAAAACAGAAGAAATTTCTGTACATGCAAAAGAATTAGTTTTACTTTCAAAATCTTTAAGACCATTACCAGAAAAATTCCATGGATTAAAAGATGTAGATTTAAGATACAGACAAAGATATGTAGATTTAATAGTTAATCCAGAAGTTAAAGAAACATTCATATTAAGAAGTAAAATAATAAAAGAAGTAAAAAAATTCTTAGATAATAAAGGTTATTTAGAGGTTGAAACACCAATATTAAATACAATAGCAGGTGGTGCAGCAGCAAGACCATTTATTACACATCATAATACTTTAAACTTAGATATGTATTTAAGAATTGCTAATGAATTATATTTAAAAAGATTAATAGTTGGTGGATTTAATAAAGTATATGAAATGGGTAGAATGTTTAGAAATGAGGGAATGGACATAAAACACAATCCTGAATATACAGGTATGGAATTATATTCTGCATATAACGATTATAACGATATGATGGATTTAACAGAAGAAATGTTTAAAACAGTAGCACAAAATGTGTTAGGAAAAACAAAAATAGAATATCAAGATATAGAAATAGATTTAGGCACAAAGTGGAAAAGAATGACAATGATAGAAGCAATAAAACAAGTTACAGGAGTAGACTTTAACAATATAAATACAGATGAAGAAGCAATAAAAATTGCAACTGAAAAAGAAATAGAATTAGAAGAAAGCAAAAAAACTAGAGGATATATAATAAATAGTTTCTTTGAAGAATTTGTTGAAGAAACATTAGTACAACCAACATTTATATATGATTACCCAATAGAAGTATCACCTTTAACAAAGAAAAAACCATCAGATAAAAGACTAACAGAAAGATTTGAGATATTTATAGCTGGTAGAGAATATGGTAATGCTTATTCAGAATTAAATGACCCAATAGACCAATATGAAAGATTTTTAGCACAAGTAAAACAAAGAGAAGCGGGAGACGAAGAAGCAAACGAAATGGACGAAGACTTTATAAATGCACTAGAATATGGTATGCCTCCAACAGGTGGTTTAGGTATAGGTATAGATAGAATGGTTATGTTATTTACAAACTCTGCTTCTATAAGAGATGTTTTATTATTCCCTACTATGAAACCACTTTCAGAACATTAATACCAATAAAAAAGCAATGTTGAAAAATTGACATTACTGGATTGGATAATCCTGCAAAAAATTTTCGAAAGATAAATTAAAAAAGGAGAGAAAGAAGTATGTTTTTTAATGCTGATAGAAGATTAATATATATTATATTAGCAATATTTATTTTAATAGGAATATTTAACTTAGGAACAAATAACATATTAAACCTAGTATTAACATTACCGGGAGTAATAATTGCAATAACATTTCACGAATATGCGCATGCCTATGCTGCAGAAAAACTAGGAGACGATACACCAAGAAATCAAGGAAGACTTACTTTAAACCCATTATGCCATATAGACCCAATAGGATTTATATTATTAATATTTGCAAACTTTGGTTGGGGAAAACCAGTACAAATAAACCCTAGAAATTTTAATAGAAATATATCAATGAGTAAGGGAGAAGCAATAGTATCTATTGCAGGACCTGCAATGAATTTTATATTAGCAATAATATTTACAATAATATACTTTGCAATAGGTAAATTTGCAGGAGTTGCATTTGCAACAAGTGAATTAGGATATTGTATACTTATTGCCGTACAATATACAGCAATATTAAATATTGGATTAGGCGTATTTAATTTATTGCCTTTGCCACCATTAGATGGCTCAAAAATATTTAAAAACTTTATGTCATATAATGCAAGACAATGGTTAGAAGAACATGAAATGATATTTTACTATATATTTTTAGCAATATGGATAACAGGATTAGCAGGAACAATAATTTCACCAGTTATTAATTGGATATATTCTGGAATATTTAATGGAATTGCATTATTATTTTCTTTATTTTAAAATGAAAAGAAAGGTAAAATTAAAATGAAAGACATATATGTGCTAGGAATAGAATCAAGTTGCGACGAAACATCAGTATCAGTTGTAAAAAATGGAAGAGAAGTACTATCAAATGTAATAAATTCACAAATAAAAATACATAAACAATTTGGAGGAGTAGTACCAGAAATAGCATCAAGAAACCATGTAGATGTAATATCACAAGTAACAAACGAAGCATTAAAAGAAGCAAATCTAAAATTTGAAAATATAGATGCAATAGCATGTACAAAAGGTCCGGGACTTGTTGGAGCATTACTTGTAGGAGTATCTTATGCAAAAGCATTAAGTTTTGCATTAAATAAACCATTAATTGGAGTAAACCATATAGAAGGTCATATTGCAGCAAACTATATTACACATAAAGAACTTAAACCACCATTTCTATGTATGATAATTTCAGGTGGACATACACATCTTGTAAATATAAAAGATTACACAGAATTTGAAATTTTAGGAAAAACTCGTGATGATGCAATAGGAGAAGCATTTGATAAAGTAGCAAGAGTAATAGGGTTAGAATACCCCGGAGGACCAAAAATAGATAAACTAGCAAAAGAAGGAAAAGCAAATATACAACTACCACAAACATATTTTGAAAATTTAGATTTTAGTTTTAGTGGAATAAAAACTGCAATTTTAAATTTGAATCATAAAAATCCTGATATAAACAAAGCAGACTTATGTGCAAGTTTTGAATATACTGCAACAAATATGTTAATAGAAAATACAAAAAAAGCAATAAAAAAGTTAAATATAGATAAAGTTGCATTAGCAGGTGGAGTATCAGCAAATTCATATATAAGAGAGCAATTTTTAAATCTAGAAAAAGAATTAAATGTAAAAGTATATTATCCAGAAATAACACTATGCACAGATAATGCAGCAATGATAGCATCAGCAGGTTATTATAATTATTTAGTTGGAAATGTATCAGATTTAACATTAAACGCAATACCAAACTTAAAAATTGGAGGTTAAAAATGTCAATTTATGCAATAGGAGATTTACACTTATCATTTAATACTAACAAGCCAATGAATATCTTTGGAGAAAATTGGAATAATTATGAAGAAAAAATAAAAAAAGACTGGAAAGAAAAAGTAACAGATAATGATTTAGTAATTTTACTTGGAGATTTTTCTTGGTCAATGAAATTAGAGGATACATATAAAGATTTTGAATATATAAATAATTTACCGGGCAAGAAAATTTTATTAAAAGGGAATCATGATTATTGGTGGAATACTGTTACTAAAATGAATAAATATCTAAAAGATAATGATTTTAAAGATATAGAATTTTTATATAATAATAGTTTTCTATTCGATAATTATATAATATGTGGTACGAGAGGCTGGAACATATTAGATAATAATGAAGATAAAAAAGTATATGAAAGAGAACTACAAAGATTAGAATTATCTTTAAATGATGGATTAAAAAAATATGGTAAAGATAAAGAAATTATAGTATGTATGCATTATCCACCAATTACAAAAGAGAATAATGAAATTATTAAATTATTAAAAAAATATAATGTGAAAAAATGTATTTATGGGCATTTGCACGGAATTGCACATAAAGAAGCGGTAGAAGGCAATGTACTTGGAATAGACTTAAAATTAGTAAGTGCAGATTATATGAATTTTGAATTATATAAAATATAAGAAAAAAAAGCGACATTTATGTAAAAGTCGCTTTTTATTAATTTACAAATAACTATCTGCAATTTTCGTTTTTGTTATTATTTTTGTCGTTTTTTTGATTATTATTGTTGTTGTTATTGTTGTTTTTATTATTTTTATTTTCCATTGTGAAGCACCTCCAATTCAAATTTGAATAACTATATTATTATCCAAAATAAAAAAAATATACACCAATTATTACAAATATTACATTTTTATTACAATTCAATATTTACTTGACTATTATAAATAACAATGATATACTTTATTCGAAAAAAATAAATTTTTTTTGACACCAATGAGGAGGAAAAAATGAAGAAAAATACAAAAAAAGAAATATTTTTAAGAATAAGTTCTAAAAAAATGTTTATGATAATAATATTGTTAGTAATAATGTTAAATATAGTATTAATTCCAGCAAATTCTTTTGCAGCAAGTACATACACACAAGAAGTAAAAACTGGAATTGAAAATTTTCCAAAAGAATATCAACAATATTTAACAAAATTACATGAACAACATCCAAATTGGTCATTTGATGTATATTACACAGGAATATCTTGGGATGAATTATTACAAAATGAAACAAACCATAGACATAATAGAATTATAAAATCTGCACAAGATTTATGGAAATGTAGTTGTGGAAATGTAGAAAGTGGTTACGCATGTGCATCAAGTGGAATAATAGCATATTATTTAGATCCAAGAAACTTTTTAGACGACGTAAGCATATTTCAATTTTTAGAAATATCATACAATGAAAATGTACATAATTTAGCAGGAGTAGAAAAATCAGTTAAAAATACTTTTCTAGATAAAACTATAACATTTGAATTAAATGGACAACAAAAGACAATGTCTTATGCACAAATAATTTTAGATGCAGCAAAAGAAAGCAATATGAGCCCATACAGTATTAGAACAAAAATAATACAAGAAGTAGGCTCAAAAGGAAGTAGTTCAGTTAGTGGAACATATCCGGGATATGAAGGATATTATAATTTCTTCAATTATGGTGCTTATGACGAAGGAAATTCTGCAATAGCAAATGGTTTAAGATATGCAAAAGATGCAGGATGGAATAATCCATATACAGCAATAGTTGAAGGTGCAAAATTACTATCAAATTCATATACAAATGCTGGACAAAATACAGCATATTTCTATAAATGGGATGTAGTAGGAAATAGAGTATTAAAAAGTGGTGAAACAGCAAGTTATGGAAAATCATATTTCTTTACACATCAATATATGACAAATGTACAAGATCCTAAGAGCCAATCAAGCACATTATTTAATTTATATGCAAGTATAGGTATAATAGATGAAAACTTAAATTTTGTAATACCAGTATACGATAATATGCCATCAACTGTAACAGGCTTACCATCAAATATAGTTGAAAATGATAATACATTAATCTACTATGTTACAGATCCAGACGGAATAAATGTAAGAAATGCACCAACAACATCAGGAGAAAAAATATGTGCAATACCTAAAGATACTAAAGTTATAGTATTAGAAAAAAATTGTGCAAATGCAGATGGATATGTATGGTTTAAAATAAAATTAGATAATGGAACAGAAGGTTATGTTGCTAGTGATTATATAGCATATTATAGTGGAAAAGATTATGATGCACCAAATACAAGTGAGCCAACGAATCCAACTCCAACAACACCAACAGAGACAACTAAAAAAGCAGAAATTAATGAAGAAAAATCTGAAATTAATACAATACCAGAAACAAATGGAAAAACAATAGCAGAAGAATTAGAAATAGAAGATTACACAGTAACAGATGCAAAAGGAAATAAAATAGAAAATGATGAATTAGTAGGAACAGGATATAAAATAGTAGATAATAAAACTAAAAAAGAATATACAGTAATTAAAAAAGGTGATGTTAATGGAGATGCAGAAATTAATTCAGGTGATTTATTAGTTACAAGAAAATATTTATTAAAAGATAAAGAAATAAATGATAACAATTATTTACAAGCACTTGATATGAATAATGATGGCGAAATTAATTCAGGTGATTTATTAAAAATAAGGAAGTATCTGTTAAAGGATACACAAATAACAATATAAAAATGAAAGGAGTTTTTAAATGAAAAGTTTAAAAAAAGTTTTAATTTTTACAATATTAATTTTTGCAGTTATAACATTATACTCTGTAGTAAATGCTGCAACATATAGTTTTAATGCTTCTCCAAAAGAAATTGAAGTTGGAGATACAGTAACAGTAGATGTATCAGTAACAGCAGGAGATTGGGTATTAAGTTTAAGTGGAGCTATAAATGAGTCATGGGGAAGCAATAATGGAGAGTTAACAGGAAATCAAACACAAAATAAAAGATATACATTTACTCCAGATACAGCAGGAACATATACAATTACATTAAGTGGAACAATATCAGATTATGATAAAGAAGAAACAACAAAAGTAAATCAAACTGAAACAATTGTTGTAAAAGAAAAAACACAAGACCCATCACAAAATGAACAAACAGATCAACCAACTCAGTCAGAGCCACAAGAACCAACAAATCCAAAGCCTGAGCAACCTACTGAACCAGAAGTTACAATTACTGATATGAATGCTACAATGTATACAACATCAAACTTAAATGTAAGAGAAAGTTATAGTACACAATCTGAGAGAATAGGCTATTTAAATAAAGACGATTCAGTAACTGTAATAGGTAGAAGTTCAAATGGATGGTATAAAGTTAGATTGTCAAATGGAATAGAAGGATTTGTTTCAGGAGAATATTTAACAACTGAAAAACCAAACACTAACAAATCTTCAACAGCAACATTAGCAAACTTAACAGTAACACCAGGAAGTTTAAATGAAACATTTTCAAGAGAAAAATTAAGTTATACAATGACAGTTGAAGCTGATGTAGATAGTATAGATGTTGATGCAGTACCAACAGACAGTAAAGCAAAAGTAACAGTTACAGGAAATACAGGCCTAATGGCAGGAACTGGAAATGAAATAAAAATAAAAGTATTAGCAGAAGACGAAATTTCAACAAAAACATATACAATAAAAGTTACAAAACTTGCAACAGAAGAAGAAAATCCAAATATAATTGATGAACTAACAGAAGCAGTTTTAGGATTAAGCTCATTAAGTATAGAAGGTTTAAAAATCACTCCAAGTTTTAGTACAAATATATATGAATATAAAGCAACATTAACAGATAAAACAATAGAAAAATTAAAAGTAAATGCAATATCAACATTTGAAGATGCAAAAATTGAAATAATAGGTGCTGATAATATAAAAGACGGAGAAAATGTAATAACAATAATAGTAACATCAGCAGATGGAGAAGAAACAGTTACATATCAAATAATAGTAAATAAAACAGAAGAAACAAATATTGCAAAAGTAGATACAACACAAAAAAATAACTCAAATCAAGGAATAATAATAGCATTAATAGTATTTATAGTAATCTTAACAACAATATTAGTATATATAATAATAAAGAAAAAACAAAATTCAAAACCAATGAAAATATATGAAGATGGCGATTATAACGAAACAGAAGAAGAAAATCAAGTTGAAAGTAATATTAACAATAATATAGAAAGAGACCAACCACAAGAAGAAAATAATGAAGATGAAAACTATGAAGATTACGATGATGATGATGACGACGATTGGGGAACACCAAAAAGAGGAATTTTTGGTAAATTTAGAAAAAACGGAAGACATTTTTAAAAAAATGTAAAAAAACTATTGAAAAAAATTTTTTTATATGGTATAAATTATTATAGATGATTAATACTAATAATAAAAAATGTATTTATATAAGGAGATTCATATGAAAAAAATAAAAGTAAAATATTTAAGTATCATTATTTTAACAATTATAATCACATTTTTTGCAACAAATGTTAATGCAAGTGATTTATTAGATATAACTGCAAATGGAACAGGTCAAACAAGTGGAGGAAATACAGTAGGCAATACCGCAGGAAATACAGCAAATATACCTTCAATTGAACAAACTACATTTTCAGTAGTAAACCAAACAGTTTATGCAACAACAAATGTTAATGTCAAAGAAAGTTATAGTAACACATCAGCAAATGTTGGAACTTTAACAAAAGATCAAAGTATAAAAAGAGTAGGTATATCAACAACAACAGGATGGTCAAAAGTTGAAATGACTAATGGAACAGTAGGATATGTAGAAAGTCAATATTTAACAACAACTGCACCAGCACCTACAAATATAAATCCTACAAATACAAATTCAAGCTCATATAATTCAAGTAATACAGCAACAAATATAGTTCCACAAACAGGAATTGAAGATAATACAGGAATGTTTATAATATTAGGAATTTGTGTTATATCTGCAATATATGCTTACAAAAAAATAAGAGATTATAATATATAAAAAATATAATAAAAGAATGGCTTTAACTAGCCATTCTTTCTTTTGCTTTTATAACTACTCTTCGATTTTTTTCAATATTATTACAAGTAATTAATGTAATTTCCCTATATCCATTTGTATTTTGACTAGTACATTCTAATTCATCATAATTAATCTCAAATTTATCATAAACATAATAATCTATTTTTTTACCATTTAAATCATATATTGATATAATATTTCCAAAACTTAATTTATTAATTTGACTAAAAAATTTAGAATTATTATAATTATGAGCAACAATACATAAATTACCAATTTCATTAGGTTCTGGTCCAAAAAACTTACATGGAGATATGTTTAAATTTTCATCAGTACACTCAGATATTATAGGGTAACTAATATCAATGGACTTAATTTCTATTATACCAATAACATAATTATTAATATCTAAATTAGTAGAATAATCTTGATTTGTAGAATACAGAGTTTTGAGTTCAAAATTATTATAAAGTTTTTTTGAAAGTTCCTCTTTTTTATTTAAGTTATAATTAAATAAAATGAAATATATTAAAAAACTTAAAGATAATATATTACTAAATATAAAAATTAATTTATAAAAATAAGGTTTAAAATTTTTTTTATTAGAATTTGAAATAATATCTTTATTTATTATAGTTTCATTACTATGATTAAAATCATTAGAAAAAATAATTTGATTCAATAATTTCAACCTCCGTTTTATTTATTTTTTACAAAAAACATAAAAATATTTATTGATAAAACAAAATATATGTGCTAAAATAAAAAATGTAGGAGGAATTATTATGAAAAGTGTAGGAAGTTATTTATTAGTATGTTTTATGGCAATGTTTTGGGTATTTAGAATAATAGTTGCATTTACTACAACTATGGGAATAGACTTTCCATTTCAGCCAATAAATCAAACAATAGAAATAATATTATTATTTGTAACATTAGTATGCATTATATTAGTAGTAAAAAGAAAATTAGTAGGAGCAATATTATATCTTGTTGGATATGGATTATATTTTGGTACAGATTTATATAATATTTTTGTTGCTGTGGCAAATGGAGTATCATTAGAAATAACACAATATGCCACAATATTAGTTTCATTTATTGGAATTATATTACCAATATGTGTTGTATTTGAATTATTATTAGATAAAAACAGAAAAGCACATCCAGTAGATAAAAAAACGGATTGGTTTTATAAAAATGAACAGTATGATAGAAAAATGGACGAAAGAGCAGATAAAAATAATTATAGAACTTTATAATTAAAGAAAGAAGCAAATGATTATTGATAATCATTTGCTTTTATGTTAAAATAAAAGTATGTTTCTAATTATATTCAAATAGGAAGTGATAAAATGTCTACAATAAATTGGTATCCCCGGACACATGTTAAAAACAAAAAAACAAATAATAGAAGATTTAAAATTAATAGATGTAGTAATAGAAATATTAGACGCAAGAATACCAAAATCAAGTCAAAATCCAGACATACAAGAAATAATAAAAAACAAAAAAAGAATAATACTGCTAAACAAATACGATTTAGCAGACGAAAAACAAAACAAATTATGGATACAAAAATTTAAAAAAGAAAAAATAGTAGCAATACCAACAAATGCAAATACAGGAGAAGGTATAAGAAACATTTTTAAAGAAATTGAAAACATTATGAAAGAAGAACTAGAAAAAAATTCAAACAAAGGAAGAACAGGAAAAATAATAAGAGTATTAGTAGTAGGAATACCTAATGTAGGAAAATCATCATTTATAAACAAAATATCAAATAAAACATCAGCAATAGTCGGAAATAAACCGGGAGTAACAAAACAAAAACAATGGGTAAGAGCAACAGACAGAATAGAAATACTAGATACACCGGGAGTTTTATGGCCAAAATTTGAAACAGAAGAAGTAGCACTTAACCTAGCATATACAGGAACAATAAAAGATGACATTTTAGTTAGAACAGAAATAGCGTTTAATTTATTAAAATATCTATTAAAAAATTATAAAGAAAATGTTATTGAAAAATATAAATTAAATAAAGAAGAAATACAGAATATATTAGAAAATAAAAAACAAGAAGAAAATGAAAACATATATGAAATAATGCAGATAATAGGTAAAAAAAGAGGAGCAATAATTTTAGGTGGAAATATAGACGAAGAAAAAACAGCAAATATAATATTAGAAGATTTTAGAAGTGGAAAATTAGGAAAAATCACACTAGAAAAAGTAGAAAAGGAAGAAGAATTATGAAGGAAAAAGAAGAAATAAATAATATGTCACCATTAACATGGGCTTATGTTGGAGATGCAGTATATGAACTATATATAAGAAATTACCTAGTAAATACAACAAATTTAAAACCACACAAACTACATATAGAATCAATAAAATATGTAAAAGCAAAATCACAAGCAAACATATTAGAAAAACTAGATAATTATTTAACAGAAGAAGAAAAAGAAATAGTTAGGAGAGGAAGAAACACAAAAAATCACCATATACCCAAAAATGCAGATGTAAATGACTATATGTATTCTACTGCTTTTGAAGCATTAATTGGTTATCTATATCTAACTCAAAATAACGAAAGATTAAATGAAATATTAAATAAATGTATTCAAGAAAAAATGGCCTAAAAAATATAAATCCTGAATTTAATGAAAATAGATAAACAAAAAAATCGGTCTAAATATAGACCGATTTTTTAGGAATTGAATTACTTAGTTTTAGAATCTTTTCCAATTAAAGCAGGAAAAAACTTGTTTGAATTATTTTCCCATACATAGAAAAGAAAGTATCCAAATGCATATAATGGAATTGCAGCTAAGCATAAAGCAAAACCTTTATTCATTTCTTCATTTAAAGTAGCCGACTCGAGTTCGAAATTATCGCAATTGTATGGTGTGATAACATCTAATGCCATAGCCGGTGCTAAAAATTTAGCAGAACAATAAAAGAATGCAACAGTAGCAAATGCCCAAATGAATATACACAACCATGCAAATATGCATCTTCTCTTCAAAATTGCTTTTTCCTCCATTGAAAAATGATTTCTTAAATTAAACTTCCGTTTCATAAAAAAACTCCTTTTTATAAATATTTTTTGGTAGTAGACTTGCCACTATCTAGTATAATTATACCACTAAATGAATTTTTTTGCAAATTTGTAAAAAAGCATTGACATATTTTTTAATTTAATAGATAATAAGAATATAAAAAAACGAAAAGATAAAATTAGTAATATACAAAGGGAGGAAATAAAATGTACGTATTTAATAGAATTACAGTTAATCCACAATTACCAAAAAGGATTAACAAATTATCAGAAATAGCAAATAATCTTTGGTGGTCTTGGAATACAGACTTTCTTAAATTATTCAAAGAAATAGACATAGATTTATGGGAAACAGTTGAAAAAAATCCAGTTAAATTCTTAAAATTAGTATCACAAGAAAATCTAGAAAGAGCAGCACAAAATAATAGTTTCTTAAAAGAATATGATAAAATAGCAGAAGATTTTGATTCATATATAACAAGTAAAAATACTTGGTTTAGTAAAACATATCCCAATAACAAAAACAACTTAATAGCATATTTTTCAGCAGAATATGGACTAGATGAAATAATACCTATATATTCAGGAGGATTAGGAATATTATCAGGAGACCATTTAAAATCTGCAAGTGATTTAGGATTACCATTTGTAGCAGTAGGTTTATTATATAAAAATGGATATTTTAATCAAAAAATAAATGGATATGGAGACCAAGAAACAGAATACAAAAACATAGATTTATACAACTTACCAATAATACCTGTAAAAGATGAAAAAGGAAAAGATTTAATAATAAGTGTAAAATTACCAAAATCAAACGTATATTTAAAAGTATGGCAAATAAATGTTGGTAGAATAAAATTATACTTATTAGATTCAGATATTGAAGAAAATACAAACGAAGACTATAAAAAAATAACACTAAGACTATATGGTGGAGACCAAGAAATGAGAATACAACAAGAAATAGTATTAGGTATGGCAGGAGTTAAACTATTAAAAAAATTAGGGTTAGAACCAACAGTTTATCACATGAACGAAGGACATTCAGCATTTTTAATTTTAGAATTAATAAAAGATATAATAGAAGAAAAACAAGTTTCATTTGATATAGCAAGAGATATAGCAACATCAAAAACAGTATTTACAACACATACACCAGTACCAGCAGGAAATGATATATTCCCAATAGAATTAGTAGAAAAATATTTTAAAAACTTTTGGCCAAAAATAGGATTAGAAAGAGAAGAATTTTTAAAATTAGGAATGAAGCCAACAAAAGAATTAGAGCAAGGCTTTAACATGGGAATATTAGCATTAAAAATAGCAGGCGAAAAAAATGGAGTAAGTAAATTACATGGAGCAGTATCAAGAGAACTATTTGGAGATGTATGGCCTGAAATTGCAGCAAGTGAATCACCAATAACTTATGTAACAAATGGTATACATACATGTTCATGGCTTGCACCAAATATTAAAAAGTTATACAATAAATATTTAATGCCATACTGGCAAGACAGTATACATATAGATAGTACATGGGATAGAATAAATAATATTCCAGACGATAAATTATGGGAAGCACATTTAGAAAGAAAAGAAAAATTAATAAAATTTGTAAAAGAAAATACTACAAATAGATTAAGAAATAGTGGAGTAAGTTATGAAGAAATAAATGAAATTACTTCAAAATTAAATCCAAATGCATTAACAATAGGATTTGCAAGAAGATTTGCAACATATAAAAGAGCAACTTTAATATTTAGAGACTTAGAAAGAATAACACAAATATTAAATGACGAAAATAGACCTGTACAAATAATATTTGCAGGAAAAGCACATCCAGCAGATGTAGAAGGACAACAATTAATAAAATATATACATGAAATATCAATGAAACCTCAATTTAAAGGAAAAATATTCTTACTTGAAAATTATAATATTGCAATGGCAAGATATTTAGTAACAGGTGTAGATGTTTGGTTAAATAACCCAAGAAGACCAATGGAAGCATCTGGAACAAGTGGACAAAAAGCATCAGTCAATGGAGTTATAAACTTCAGCGTACTAGATGGATGGTGGGCAGAAGGATACAATTCAAAAAACGGTTGGACAATAGGAACTAATGCAGAATACACATCTTATGACATACAAGACAATGCAGATAGTCAAAGTATATATAATACATTAGAAAGCAAAATAATTCCTATATATTATGATAAAGATAGAAATGGAATATCTAAAAAGTGGATTGAATTAATGAAAAATTCAATAATTTCAACAGGCGGAAGATATAGTACATCAAGAATGGTAGTAGATTATACAAATAATTTATATATCCCACTATGTGAACAATATAACAAATATTATTCAGATTTAGAAACAGTTATGAGATATAATGAATGGAAAAAAGAAATAAAATTAAGTTGGGATAAAATAGAAATATCACAAGAAGAAAATATTAATAACATGACATTAGATGCAGGAAATAATATTGAAGTTAAATGTAAAGTAAAATTACCTAATATAAATGTTGAAAATATTGAAGTTCAAGCATATTATGGCAAAATATTAGATAATGGAGTTGTAGAAAATATTGTTAATATTCCAATGGAATTAGTAAAAAGAAATGATGAAGAAAGAGAATATGAATATAAAACAAAAATAGAATTAGTTTCAGGTGGAAATTATGGATATACATTTAGAGTAATACCAAAACATGAAATGTTATTAGAACCAGCAAACTTAAATTTAATTAAATGGATAACAAAATAAAAAGCGTACATCGCACATTGGGGACGTAAAAAATGTGCAAATGTAAAACATAAAAAAGTATTGACAATATAAAAATTTTATTATATATTTAATATTGTAAATATAATTTCAAACAAAAGAAGGGAGAAATAGAAATGATAGCAAGTCTTGAAACCGTTGGTACTCTATATACACACACACACAATATGTTTAGTAGATAGGATAATTGCGTCATTTTTAGTCTCAAAATTAAATTTAATAAGAAAAATAAACAGAGTCAACTTTGTTTATATGTTAGTAATACCATTACGCATATAAGCAAATTGGCTCTTTTTGTGTTTTAAATTTAGAAGCCATCGAACATCCCTCATTAAATTCAATAACAAATTCTAACTTGTGATGTTTCCAACGCTTCAATTTACTTTTTGATATTTTAATTACTAAACATTAAAAAATGAAAAAAAAAAATTTTAAGGAGGAGTAAAAAAATGGAAGGAAAAAATTTAAAAGAAAGAGGTATAACATTAATAGCATTAGTAATAACAATAATAGTATTGTTGATACTAGCAGGAGTAACAATAAGTATAGTGTTACATACAGGGATAATAGACAATTCACAAAAAGCAGTAGATTTATATGAAGCAAATGCCAAAAACGAAGTAAAACAACTAGACGATTTAACATTAAAAATACAAACACAATTTGGAATATTAGATAATACAGAAGGAGAAAAAAATAAAACAATAACAGGAAGTGAAGAATTTACATACAATAACCCAGTAATACCAGTAGGATTTAAAACATCAAATGACGGAGCAAGTTGGAAATCAAGTGATGGAAAAACAGTAGATGGATGGAATAGTGGATTAGTAATAGAAGATAAAGACGGAAACCAATTTGTTTGGGTACCAGTAGATGGAACAAATGTAAAATATGAAAAATGGTATGGAGATAAAAATTATGAAGATATAGTTGCAGGAGGACTAGACGCATTAAGCAAAACAGCAACAGGAACAGAAGAAAATAAAGACGAATTACCAGAAGGAATAACAGATGAAGAAAAACAAATAAAAGACTATGGGGGATTTTATATAGCAAGATATGAAGCAGGAATACCAGAAAGTCTAACAAATGCAATAAGTCCAGAAAATGCTACAAATGATCAAACAAAAATGAGAGAAGCGAGAAGTGTAGAAGGAACACCAGTAAGTAAGAAAAATCAAGTACCATGGAATAACATAACTTATACACAATCAAAAATAAATGCAGAAAAAATGTATAGTAATGATAATGTACAAAGTTGTTTAATAACAGGAACCATGTGGGATACAGTAATGTCATGGATACAAAATAGTGGTGAAAATGTAAAATCAGATAGTACAAGTTGGGGAAATTATAGAACAGCGGAAGTACCAGGAATAACATCATATTCAAAATGGGAAGGTTGGTTTTTAACAGGTGTAAATTGGGAACCTGGAAATAAAACAAAACCAAGTGGAACAGCAGAAACTGCAGATTATATGTGGTTATTAAAAACAGGAAATACAGAGTATACAAAAAGAAATAATATATACGATTTAGCTGGAAATGTATTTGAATGGACGACAGAAAAATTTGTAAAAACAGATGACGTTTCGTCTTACCGTGTGCATCGTGGTGTAAGTTTCTGGCATTTAGGGAGTCAACGGTTCTGCGATGTGTCGTGATTACTATGACAAGAATTTGAGTCTTAGCACTCTAGGTTTTAGGGTTGGGCTTTTCATAAAATAGAAGATAATATCAATAACTTTATGTAAATTAAAACTTAATTTTTACAATTACAAATTTATGTTAACAATACTATAATATAAATTTTATATATTATCAAAAGCAAAGAAGTGTATTTATTACAACTTTTTTGCTTTTTTTTAATTGTTTACCATCTCTTGACAAACCCAAATAAATATAGTATAATAATAACCAGTGATTACCAATTAAGGTAAAAGAAGAGATTAAAAAATATAAAAAAAGATAAATAAAATAAAAATTATGATTCGGAAAAAAATATAAATAATTATATACATAGTACGGAAATTTTTGTGTATGTAAGTTTATATTAAAGGTAATAATAAATATAAGAAAAGAATCAAGTAGTTTAAGGTTTATTTAGACTAATTTTTTTATGTGCAAATTCTTAAAAATAAAATTTTAAAACAAACTAAATTTTATTTTTTTTAATACGCATTAGTCACTTCAAAAACATTGAAAAAATAAAAAAGAGAAAGGAAAGAAAAAATAATGACAAAAGAAATAAAAAAGAACAATGAGCAAGAAGAAAAAAGAACAAACTTAGTATCAAAAAGAAAGAAACAATACATACCAAAAAATGAAAAGAAAAGTACAATAAAGCAAAAAAAATCAACACAAAAAAGAAGTAGTGAAGGATTAAACAAAATAAGCTTCAAAAAAGAAAAAATAAAAATAATACCATTAGGTGGTCTACTAGAAATAGGAAAAAATATGACAGTATTTGAGTATGAAAACGAAATGGTAATAGTAGACTGTGGTTTAGCATTCCCAGAGGATGATTTATTAGGAATAGACTTAGTTATTCCAGACATGACATATTTAGAAAAAAATAAAGACAAAATAAAAGGTTTAGTAATTACACACGGACATGAAGACCATATAGGTTCAATACCATATTTATTAAAACAAATAAATGTACCAATATATGCAACAAAATTCACAGCAAGTTTAATAAATATAAAACTAGAAGAACATAAACTATTAAGATCAACAAAATTAAATATAGTAAATCAAGGTGAAACAGTAAACTTTGGAAAAATAAAAGTAGAATTTATTAGAAGTTCACATAGTATACCAGATTCAGTAGCACTAGCAATTCATACACCAGCAGGAATAATTGTGCATACAGGAGATTTCAAAATAGATTATACACCAATAGACGGTCAAAAAATGGATTTTGGAAGATTAGCAGAATTAGGAAATAAAGGTGTATTAGCATTAATGTCAGATAGTACAAACTCTGAAAGAAAAGGATATACAATGTCTGAAAGTTCAGTAGGAGAAGTATTTGATAGACAATTTTTAAACTGTACGAAAAGAATTGTAGTAGCGACATTTGCATCAAACGTACACAGAGTACAACAAATAGTAAATTCGGCCGTAAAATATGGTAGAAAAGTAGCAGTATGCGGAAGAAGTATGATAAATATTATAAAAATAGCATGTGAATTAGGATATATAAATGTACCAGAAAGCACATTTATAGATATAGATATGATAAAAAGTTATACAGACGAACAACTTGTTATAATAACTACTGGAAGTCAAGGAGAAACAATGTCTGCATTAACAAGAATGGCATCAGGAGAACACAAAAAAGTAGAAATAACACCAAACGACTTAGTAATAATATCAGCAACTCCAATTCCAGGAAATGAAAAATTAGTTTCAAAAGTAATAGATGACTTAATGCAAATAGGTGCAGAAGTTGTGTATAGTTCATTAGAGGACGTTCACGTATCAGGACACGGATGTCAAGAAGAGCAAAAACTTATGCTTTCACTTGTAAGACCAAAATATTTTATTCCTGTACATGGTGAATATAGACAATTAATAGCACATGCAAATACCGCAAAAAAAGTAGGAATAGCACCAGAAAATATATTTATAATGAGCAATGGTAGAGTATTAGAAATAAATGAAGACACTGCAAAATTTACAGGCTCAGTAACATCAGGTAGAGTATTTGTAGACGGTTTAGGAATAGGTGATGTAGGAAGTATAGTTTTAAGAGATAGACAACATTTATCACAAGATGGACTAATAGTAGTAGTAATAGCAATGGACTCAGCAACAGGAGAAATAGTATCAGGACCAGATGTTATTTCAAGAGGATTTGTATATGTAAAAGAATCAGAAAACTTAATGGAGGATGTAAAAAAAGTTTTAAGAGAAGAACTATTACTATGCCAACAAAAAAGAATAAAAGACTGGTCAACAATAAAAACATCTTTAAAAGATGCGTTAAGAGATTATATTTTCGCAAAAACAAAAAGAAACCCTATGATTTTACCAATAATTACAGAAGTTTAATATTCTAAAAAACTAAGAAAAATAAAGAAAAAACAGAATAATTTGCAGCAAATTGCAAAATATATTCTGTTTTTTTGTCTTAAAACTATTGCAATTAATTTAGTTTATTGATATGATATAAGAGATGATAAATAATCATAAAATTGAGGAGAAAAAATGATAGAATTTAGAAACGTTAATAAAACATATAGTACAGGAACAGAAGCAGTACATAATGCAAGTTTTAAAATAGAAAAAGGAGAATTTGCATTTTTAGTTGGTTCATCAGGTTCAGGAAAATCAACATTAATAAAACTAATATTAAAAGAAGAAGAGCCAACAAGTGGAAATATAATTATAAATGGAAAAGATACAACATTCATAAAAAAAAGCAAAATACCATATTTACGTAGAAGTATAGGAGTAGTATTTCAAGATTTTAGACTACTACCAGATAAAACTGTATATGATAATGTAGCATTTGCAATGTATATAGTTAGAGCAACACCAAGACATATAAGAAGACAAGTTCCAATGATGTTATCATTAGTTGGATTAAGTGGAAAAGCCAAAATGTATCCAAATGAATTATCAGGAGGAGAACAACAAAGAGTTGCATTAGCAAGAGCATTAGTAAATAACCCATCAATGATAATTGCAGACGAGCCTACTGGAAACCTAGACCCAGATACTGCATGGGAAATTATGAATTTATTAAATGAAATTAATATGAGAGGAACAACTGTTGTAGTAGCAACACACGCAAAAGATATAGTAGACAAAATGAAAAAAAGAGTTATTCAAATAGATAAAGGCAATATAATAAGAGATGATAAAAAAGGTGGGTATGACAGTGAAATATAATATAGTTAGTTATTTGATAGGAGAAGGATTTAAAAACATATTAAAAAATAAAAAATCAACAGCATCATCTTTGTCAATTATGTGTATGGTAATGCTAGTATTTGGAGCATTTTTTATAATAGGAGAAAACATAAATTATATAATGAACAATGTAGAAGGTGCACAAGCAGTACAAGTAAACTTTAAAGATGATGTAACTGATGAAGAAGCAAAAGTAGTAGGAGAACAAATTAAAAAAATAAATGGAGTAAACAAAATAGAATTTATTTCAAAAGATGAGGCATATAACATAGCTAAATCAACATTTGTTGACGACCCAGTAGTTTTAGAAGGATATGAAGACATTTTTCCACCTGCTTATGTAGTTACTTTTACAGATTTAAGTCTAAAAGATTCAGTTCAAGCAGAAATTAGTAAACTAGATGGTGTAGATACAATAGAAGGTAGTGACAGAACAATGGAAATGCTAATGAAAATTACTAATGGTATAAGAATAGCAACAGCAGTTTTATTAGTAATATTAATATTTGTATCAATATTTATAATATCAAATACAATAAAATTAGCAGTATATTCAAGAAGAAAAGAAATATCTATTATGAAATATGTTGGTGCAACTAATAATTTTATTAGATGGCCATTTATAGTAGAAGGTATATTAATAGGAATAATAGCAGGTTTAATTTCAATATTATTAGTTGGACTTGCATATAACGTTATTTTAAATCAACTATTACAAACAGAAACAGTAAAATTATTAGAGTTAAGTTTTGTTAATTTCTCAGACATGTTTAATTTAATTATTATAGTATACTTGATTTTAGGAAGTGGAATTGGTATAATAGGAAGTGTAATGTCTATGAGAAAGTATTTAGATGTTTAAAACATATGAGGAGGATAAAATGAAAAAAATAATATCAACATTATTAATAATCATTTTAATAACATGTATAGGAAGTAATGTTTTAGCAGAAACAGCAACAGATATACAAAATAAAATTGATGAAGCACATGAACAACAAGAACAAATAAAAGAAGAAAGATCAGACACAATGAAAGAAATAGAAAAGTTAAGTGAAAATATTACAGAAAGTGAAAATCAATTAGCAGAATTAACACAAGAATTGAATAAATTAGAAACAGAAATAAAAGAAACAGAAGAACAATTAAATGAAGCACAAGAAGATTTTGATGAACAAGAAGCATTATTAAAAACAAGATTAATAGCACAATATAAAGCAGGAAAAACATCATATTTAGATGTACTATTAAATTCAACAAGCATAACAGATTTCATATCAAGATATCATTATGTTTCAATAGTTGCACAAAAAGATTCTGAATTATTAGACGAAATTCAAAAAGAAAAAGAACGTATAGAAAAAGCAAAAGAACAATTAGAGAATCAAAAAAATGAATATAAAATAAAGAAAGCAAATGCAGAAAAACAAAATGTAATATTAAAAAATAATAAAGAATTAAAAGAAGGTTACATAGATAAATTAAATGATGATGAAAAAGAATTACAAAGACAAATAGACGAATACACATCAGAATTAAATAAAATAAAACAAGCCATGAAAAATGAAACTCAAAACGGAAATTATAATAAATATACAGGTGGAGTTATGGCATGGCCAACAAGAATAGAAAAAAGAGTAAATTCAATATATGCACCAAATGGTAGAAGTGATACATTTGGTTATGCAGGTTCTGCACATAGAGGTGTAGACATAAGAGCACCACAAGGAACACCAATTTATGCAGCAGCAGATGGACAAGTTATATATGTAAATAGATCTGGCTGGGGTGGTGGATATGGACTATATGTTGTTATAAGTCATGGAAATGGAATTTATACATTATATGGACATGGAAGTTCAGTACCAGGTAATATAAATGTAGGAACAGTTGTAACAACAGATACAGTTATATTATATTCAGGTTCAACCGGAGCAGCAGAAGGAGCACATTTACATTTTGAAGTATGGGAAGGACAAAATAATAGAGTAAACCCTTGTCCATATTTAGGAATCCAAAATAAAGAAGGACCAGTTGTATAAAAATTAAAAAAGTTATGAAATAATAAAATCACAAAATGTAAATCTGCATTTTGTGATTTTAAGATTATAAAAGTTATTTTAAATATTATGATAACATATATATAAGTAAAAAGAAAGGAATGTGAATACTATTGAAAAAAAGAGGAATATATAATTCAATAATGTTAGTAATATTAACAATAATTATTACATTTACACTAACAACTCTATTTGTATCTAATTATTTTCAAAATAAAAACAATTATATAATTTTACCAAATCAAGATACAAAACAATTAACAGATTTAGATAGAACTCTAATTGGTTTAAAAAATATAATAGAAGAAAGATATTTAGGTGAAATAGAAGATAAAAAACTTTATGAGGGAGCAATTAAAGGATTTATAAATGCGTTAGACGACGAATACTCTGAATATTACACAGAAGAAGAAATGAATGATATAAATGCATCATTATTAGGAAATTATGTAGGAATTGGAGCATATTTACAAGCAGATTTAGAAGAAAACATTATTAAAGTTTTATTACCAATAGAAGGTTCACCAGCAAAAGAAGTAGGACTACTTGCAGGAGATATAATAAAGAAAGTAGATGGTGTTGAATACACAGGAGAAGAAATAAATGAAGCTGCTAATGCACTTAAAGGATTAGAAGGAACAAAAGTTACTGTAGAAGTAATAAGAGATGGAGAAACAAAAATATTTGAAATAACAAGAAAAAATGTAAAACTATATCATATTTCAAGTGAAATGTTAGAAAATAATATTGGATATATGTATATTCAAACCTTCGACGAGGGATGTGCAGACGAATTTAAAGAAAAATATGAAGCATTACAACAACAAAATATAAATTCTTTAATAATAGATTTAAGAGATAATGGTGGAGGAATTGTTCCAGAGGCATTAGATATATTAGATTATATATTAGAAAAAGATAAAATAACATTAATTACTGTTGATAAGAATGGAAATGAAGAAATTTCAAAAACATCTACAAAACAATCAATAGATATACCAATAGTATTATTAGTAAATGGTCAAACTGCAAGTGCTTCTGAAATTATGGCAGGTGCATTAAAAGATAATAAAAAAGCAACAATTGTAGGAGAACAAACTTATGGAAAAGGTGTAATTCAAGAATTAATGACCTTAAAAAATAACGCAGCACTAAAATTAACTACTAATGAATATTATACACCTAATAGAAATAAAATTAATAAAATAGGTATTACGCCAGACTATATTGTTGAAATAACAGGAAAAGAAGATACACAATTACAAAAAGCAATAGAATTATTAAAAAAATAAAATTGATAAATGCATGGGTATAATGTATATTAAACTCATGCATTTAAAGATTAGATTAATTATAAAATATTAACTTAAATAAAAAATAATAAAAAATTTTATAAAAAGTATTGACAGAATTAAAAAAATTTAGTATACTAGATTTCGTCAAAAGAAATGGGCGTATAGCTCAGCTGGTAGAGCATCTGCCTTACAAGCAGGAGGTCATAGGTTCGAGTCCTATTGCGCCCACCATTTTTTTTATGGCCTGGTAGTTCAGTTGGTTAGAACGCTAGCCTGTCACGCTAGAGGTCGACGGTTCGAGCCCGTTCCAGGTCGCCATTTTTTTTTATAGAAGGCTTCATAGCTCAGTTGGTAGAGCAGGGGACTGAAAATCTTTGGTGCAATTTAATGGTCTGATAGCTCAGTTGGTAGAGCAGGAGACTGAAAATCTTTGGTGCAAACTTATGGCTTCATAGCTCAGTTGGTAGAGCAGGAGACTGAAAATCTCCGTGTCAGTGGTTCGATTCCACTTGAAGCCACCAAACACTAATTTGCACTAAAAAATTGATATTTTTTAGTAGCATCTAAAAAAACATCTAAAAAATTTGAAGTAGTTTATATTGCAGTGGCTACTTCTTTTTTTGTGCCAAATACATTTGTTATTACTTTTCCTGTGTTAGTTACACTACTTGTATCTAAATGTGCATATAAATTTGCAGTAGTATTATAATTTGAATGTCCAAGCCAAGCTTGAATTTCTTTCATATTTGCACCATTTTTCAAAAGAATACTAGCACAAGTATGTCTTAAATCGTGAAAACGAATAATCTTTAATTTTTTCTTTTTCAACAATTTTAAGAAAGTTTCTGTTACATAGTCTGGTCTTATAATATTGCCACAGTCATCTACACATATATATTCTAAATAATCTTGATTGTAACTATTTCCACATAATGTTTTATTTTTTTCTTGCTTTTCTTTTAATTCAAGAAGAAATGATTTTACAATAGGCTCTAAAGGTAAAGTCCTTTTAC